>JAAYPO010000038.1 GCA_012519745.1 Clostridiaceae bacterium
CACAGACTTATCAACATTATCCACAGAAGGATTTCCACAAAACGAGTGTTCTGAGGATATCTTTTCTCTATATTATCAGACATACATACCGGTATTTAGTATTATTCATTAGAACGTGACTGTTCCTGCAGTCGTGCAGACTAAATAACGATATGATGGAGGTAATTGATATGAGAAGAGGAAATACATCTCTCGGCGGATTACTGATCATTACAGGCGGATTGCTGCTGGCAGCCCGTCTACTCTTCAGAAACCCGTTGTTCTCACTCGATCCGGGTGACTTTTGGCCAATGATCATTTTTCTTGCCGGTGCCGGATTTGAACTGGCATATTATATCTCGCTGAGAGCACCGGGGCTTTTGGTGCCCGGAGGAATACTGATCACCTACAGCCTTCTCTTTTTCTTTGAGACAGCTACGAACTGGAGATTCGCTGCTGTTACCTGGCCGGTATATCTGCTAGGTGTTGCGGTAGGGCTATTCCAGTTATATCTGCACAGTGGGAGGCCGAGGGGTCTATTGACAGCGATCAGCATAATAAGCGGTATTGCTGCAGCATGCTTCATTGTGATGTGCTTCAGGTTCGTTCTGGGGATTGTCGACCTGGGAGTCCTGATACCTGTAGTACTGCTTGTCGGTGGTATCATAATGGTATCCGGGAAAAAGAGAAGTGCCGGTTCCGGCAGCTGGTAGCACATTTTCACAGCTTGATCTGAAAAAGGACAAAAAAGTTGGTTAGTCTGGCGACTAACCATGTAAAGGGGGTCAAAATGTATTTTGTGAGGTCATAGTTATTATTGACCCCTTTACCCTTTTTTTATACACAAATTTAAATATTTTTCTTTTATTTCTGTTACTATCGTTTCTATATGCTTTTTTGCACAATCGATTTCGACATCGGCATACTTCTTATAAAGAGGCAGTCTTTCCTCATACAGCGTTGACAACGACTGGCCGGGCTGCATGGCGATACCCCGGGTCTGTACATTTTTGAGCCTGCGCTGGAGCTGGTACATCCTGGAATTAAGAAAAAACAGTATTCCTCCTGATTTCAGGTGGTTTATAGCAGAGCTGCTGTATATCACGCTGCCCCCTGTGGCAATCACATGATCAGTCAGGTCCAGCTGTGTCACAATACTCTCTTCTATCTTTATAAAACCTTCGATGCCGTTTTTTTCTATCAACTCCTGCAGGTAACTGTTTTCCTGACGCTGTATCAGCAGATCGGTGTCGACGAACGGCATCTTCAGAGCCTTTGCCAGCAAAACACCCACCGTGCTCTTGCCGGCTCCGGGCATTCCTATCAAAACCAGATTTTTATTTCCCGTCATATAGACCGCTCCATAAATGATAAATAGATGCTTTCATGTCAATACTATATCATATAACGGCGCGTACAGAAAATGCTCAAATATTGCTATTATCTATAGGAGGGTACATCATATGGATCATTTAAGGGACAGAAACTACAAAGCAGAAGACAAGGACAGGTATGACAAGGGCACATTCGATAACAGCAGCAGCCGCCCGATGTATGATGAGGCGCTTGACAGCAGGGTCATCAATGCCGAGAGCCTTCAGATCGATACAACGCTCAATGATATTTCAAAGGAGCTCAGACCTGGAGAAACACTGGTATTGGATATCGGGAACAACTATTTTGAGCAGACCGACGAAATATATGACACCCTTGTCATGCGGGGCTATGATGTAAGAAAATCCTTTAAAAATGGAAGGAACCAAATACTTGTCAGCAGGAGTCCCCATCGGCATACTTTCATAAACCCTAAGTAACATTACAATTCTATTAAATTTATCCGTTTCACGCTGCAGGACCTCCGGACGGCATTAATTCAAGCCGCCTTGCTGCCGATAAATATATATAGGCACGGTTATGTTTTTCCGTGAGCCTCTATTTGAACGACCCGGAGGTCTACATATATATGAAACACTCTAAAAGTTATATTGCTTTTATTGTCACAGCAGTATTTATCTATACTATTTTTGCAGGTCTTTTTACAGTCGCTTATGCGGATGAAGTGCCTGTCACTGTATCGGTGGAAGGATATGAGAATGGTGTGCTGACAGTGAGATGGAATCAGCCTGCCGGTACAAGGGGGGCCGTCATCACTTATCATGTGCCTGACAATAATGACAAGGCTTCATTGGCAGAACCCATAATCGTTGTGGGAGGAACCACCGCGCAGATCACTGATCTCAAGGCGGACTACATATATGATATCAATGTCACTTTATATGGAGCATTGGATGCTGCCGACATGCCGACCGGAGACCCGGTGGGAAAAGGGCTGCTGTTCTTCCTGCCCTCCATAACCTTTAGAGCCTCTGCTGTTGCTCCCGATCCGACATACGTGCCTATCACCGGCGGGGGCCGTGAATCGGGAACAGAACCCAGGCTGAAGCTCAGCTGGAAAACACCCAAGGCATTTTTTGATCCGGACTATCTGGCTGCATCACCTGAAGGCTATACTGATCCCGATCCGGACAACAATGTATTTGCAGATGCTTCATCGACCAATGTGAAAGAATATATGGAAAAGTCTCTGAATGATATATACACCGACAGCACCCGGGATCTGCATACGTTAAATTTCAGGATCAATATATCCAGCCGGATGAACCTGCTCAACTCAGGCTCAGCCCAGTCGGCCGTCCTGGTGGACCAATTTATTGAATCCGATCCGCCCGCTTCCGATGACGGAAAATCATATAACGCATATATTTCCGGAAGAGAAACGATACAGGCCGCCGTGAGAGATCCCGATGCCCAGGGATACAGAAGCATTGAACTTATGGGCAGGGCTGATGCCTCATCCCCTATTCCGCAAGGAGATCTGGCCGACGGAATACTGCCCGATGGGGATATTTTACCAGGTACGGTCTATTATATGAACATAAAGCCGATATATAAAGACAGCCGTGGTGAGATCGGCATGAGTTCCGCAGTCACTGTCGGCGACCCCGGAGGTCAGAACGGCAGTCTGCTTTCAGGTGAAAGGGCATATGTCAATACTCCTATCCGCTTTCAGCTGACAAAGGACAGTGCGAATAATATTTATATCAAGATATATAAGATCAATCAGGGCAGTCTGGATCTCCCCAGACTGTACTATGAAGTACAGGCCACAGATGATCCTTCTGTACAGGGGGACTGGGAAGTCAAGAAAACAATGGATGACTCATACTTTAGCGGAGACTTTGCCGTTACTGTAGTATCCGGGGTCAATCCAAACAATACAGTCTATTATAAGATCGTGGTGAAATCAGAAAATCCTGTGGACAGGCTGGAATCACTGGCAGTGCCGTATGCTCTGACAGTTGACACCAGCAGGCCGCCGCTTCCGATGGATATAGCTGTTCAAAACAGAGAGCTCAATATCGGTGTGGTTGACCTGCCTTCGGCAGATGACCCGGCCGACCCTGCAGCCGATGATATCACTGTAAAATCCACAGACGTAACTTTTTCGTGGCAGAAGCCCCTCAACTGGGACAGTATAAAAAATGACCTTTACTTTCACTTTCTGATCAGCACCAATCAATCCGACTTGCCGTCAAAGGCGCCGGTCTATATCAATGGAAGGCTGTGGGGCGAGGAAGAGGGCTATGATGTCAAATACCGTATGGTCAAATATATAAGCGCTCTGTCACCTGATATCAGAGATACCGGCAACAGGCTTGAATATACGCTGAATGCATTTGACCTGTTTACATGGAATGATGTGGACGATACCACTATGGAAGAAACCTCCGGCACAATATCAAGAGCAGCTGGCGATGATACATATCCGGGCTTTTTGATACCTAATACCGTCTACTATCTGCAGATGTATACAACTATTGAAGAAGACGCGGATGCTGCGGGTAATGCAGGACCCGATGCCATCTCTGACAGATCGGTTATCACAAGCTTTACAACACTCAATGGAGTTGAGCTGGACGTACCCCTTCCAATGAGCTTTGAGCTTGATGAGAATGGGAAGCTGATGTACGGAGGCAGAGAGATCAATTATGTCGACCTGAGATTCGATAAGGTATCGAATCTGGACTGGAGAAACTATACCACGAATTATAACGAGCTGGAATATAAGTACGATATTTACTACGATATATATATGAATTCAAGGACCAACACAGAGTTCATTCCCATCGGTACAACACAGGACCTGAACGGTGATTTAGGCTTTACCGGGGCTGACGATCTGCAAAGCACTTCGGTCATAGCAAGAATAACCAGGTTCACTGAGGACAATACAAGCAGACTTATTGACTGCGGACTTCTCCAGCCGGATGAAACCAGGACTCCCCGTACGATTTTCGGACCGGAGCTGCTCCCGAACACAACATATTATTTCCTGGTCAGGACCAGGCTGGTCGTGACCAGAAGGTCTGACGGACAGCCTGCTGAGATCAAGGAATCAATAAATACAGCCATCCTGCCTGTCACGACCATCCTGTTGGGGGTTACTCCTCCTGATGACAGTAAAAGAAAGCCTTTGGCTCCTACGGATTTCGGAATAGCAAATGACAGTAATGGAGATCCGCTTGTTTCAGGCAGCAGTGTGACCTTCAGCTGGCTGCAGCAGGAGGGCGATGTCGTTTACCAGCTGATCAGGACAACGGGGAAGGTGGATCCTACAGCTGAGCCGCAGGAATATGAAAACGATCCGGAATATGTAAGCTTCCTTGAGGAGTATGCAGGACCTGTCGGAAACGATCCCAACAGGAGGGCTGTTTTTATCGATCCGGCCGGTACCAATGATTATGGCGGTAAATTCACCAGTGTCGATGGTGTTTGTACATTTACCGTGGATAAGGGAATGTTCCCGAACAAGCTTTACTATTTTAGTTTGAAGACGGTAAGGGTGGACAGCGAAGGAGAACTCCTGGAGCCTTCCTCAGAAAGCGTTTGGGTATCCATTCCTGTCACTACCTCGCTCATTGATCCGCCATCATCACTGGAAGTCATGCAGGTACCTGAGCTGGGCTTTTGGTGGAATGATGACACGGCCGGATTGACTGCAGATGATTTCAGGATATATGTAAAAGGGCCCTCCGACTCTACATACAAGCTGATGACGAGAGCAGAGTCAACCATTGTAAAGGATCCAGACGCAAGGACATATTACGCAAGGGTGACGGGACTAAAGCAGGACACCCCTTATAATGTAAGGGTAGAAAAGGGCAAGGATACTACAGTGTATGAAAAAACAGGGCTGATGACCAGAGATGGCTATCACCAGATGGAGATAAAGTGGATAGGAAAGCCGCTGGACAATTATGCACGCTATGAAATCGCAATAATGGAGGAGGGTTCTTCCGAATACACATTACTTACTGCAGGTGATCTGGAACATTACATTGATAAGAATGGCTCCATACTGCCGTACTATACCGATGAAACAGCCAGGACAGTTAAGTCTGACGCTCTGAATTTCTATGCCAGGATCAAGACAATGAATGTAACACTGCCCGGCGGCATCATCACAAAGCAGCCCCTTCGCTCGAATACGAGATACCTGATAAAGGTGAGGGCTGTAAAGATAGATCCAGTGGAGACGGATCTGATCTCATACTCTAAATACATAGGACCTGTCAGCTTCAGGACCGAGTTTAATCAGGAGGACTATGACAACAAGGATAGGGAGGAGCAGCAGAAAGCGATATTCCTTGACAGGATGAAGGAACTGGAAAGGGGATATTTCTGGAGAGTCGCAATTGGCACCAACCATGTCACGACCATACTTCTAAAGGGAGACAGGGTGGCTGATGCTATGAAGAATTCTGCCGGTGACTCCTTTGTTGTAGACCTTACAGATATATCTGTCAATATCAGCAGAGATGAGATATACGTGCCGATAAATGTGTTCAACGTCATGAGAGCACAGAAGAAGAGCCTTGTCATCAGGACGGCCGGGACAGAACTGCTCCTGAGGCCGGGAACACTGGATAAAGCTTTCAATGAGCTGATTGGGGACATATTTGAAAGGAAGGAAGTAAAGGATGTTTATGTGAAGATCGATCTGAAACGCGGGGATGTTGTCTATCCTTCTCTGCCTTCCAGTCAGACTCCTGTTTCGGAGATCCATAACGTAAGAATCCAGGCACAGGGCTATACTGCAGCTTACAGTGATATGGCAGGGCTGTTCCATGCCAAGCTGTACGATGAGGACTCAGGGCTTGTCAGCAAGATGCTGGCCATGCTGCAGAATACATATGTGGGCAGCGGTACAGGTTCTTCTGCCCTCATCGATCAATATACGCAAAGCCTGATGCAATTGGTTGAAAAAGAGCTTTCCTCATATATCGATGATATGCTGGATTCCTCTAGGCTCAATTATGCACAAAGAGATATATCGGCCTTCGATTCTCCGGCAGCAGTAAACATTGCCGTAAGCGGAAATAAAGGCGGCCTGTCTCCATACGTTATGTACGAAGGCTCCAGGGATTGGCAAAAGATATCCGGCAATGCATCGGTATCAACAGTCATGTTCAGCATTATCGGTACGGGCAGCTTTGTGGTATTGGCGCCGAACAGTCTGTCGGGCGATGTAAAGGGGCATTGGGCTGAAAGCAGCATTACAAGCCTCGCAGGCAGGTACGATCTGGAGGATGTGTTTCCGGGAATACAGACTAGTTTTATGCCCAACAACAAAGCAACTGCAAGAGAGATTATGCTGCTGTATGAAAAGATAATCGGGAAATCTGCTGAAAATACAGGTCTTGACCCTAAAAACAAGCTCCTGAGGCTCGGCCTCGATGATGTCCTGTCACAGAACGCACTGGCAAGGAATGCTGACAGACAGCAGACTGCTGCAGTATTATGCAGGCTCTTCAGCGTTAAAAAGGGAGTTGATGCAGCAAGCCTGAGACCGGCAGGAAGGACTTTCATATCTGATGAGAGCAGCATAGGCGATGATTATTATAACTCAGTGATCATCATAGTTGACATCGGTGTAATGAGTCTCGATGGAAGCGGCAGGTTCAATCCAGGCGGCACTGTAACAAGGGCCGAGGCAGCTGAAGCCTTTGTCAGGCTTCTTCGCCTTACGGGTGATCTCTGAGAACAGTATATAGTAAATTAACCAAAGAGGGACATGATATGGGCACAAATAGAAATATGAGTAAAATAACAGCAAAAGCAGCGGCAGTTATACTAGCTATGATCATCCTTGCACAGAATATGCTGATACAGCCTGCTGCTGCGGCCATCAATTCGCCGCAGCCTGCTCCGGAGAGACTGAGGGCGGAAGCGATATATGATCAGGGTCCCGGTGCAGAGCCTGCTATAGGTTATAATGAATTCGATAAATATTATGTAGATCTGAAGACTGACAAAATCAGGCGGCCAGAAGATGTGGCCTCTCCAAGCATATATATGAACTATTATCTGCAGGAGATCAACAAGCCGTACAAACCGGTCAGACCTACTGTTTTGAAGGAAGGCAGTATCCCTGCCAGGACCGATGATAATAATGAGATCAGGTTGAAGGAATTGAGCTCAGGCACGATATACTATGCTTATGCCAGGGCGTACTACACATATACCCTTGATACCGTAACATATACCAGTGCGGAGTCCGGTCCCTCCAACACTGTCAAATTCATGACGGACATCGATATCAACGCATATTCCTTTGGTCCCAACCAGATCAAGATAGAGTGGGATGATGTATGGAATTCAGGCAGAAGAATGGACTACAAGCTTTATGTGTCCGAAAACAAATCCTTTGCCAACAGCTATCCTATATATATCGGACAGGCGCAGATAAGCCAGAACGGACCCGTCACAGTCAATGAAGCATCAGGTAAGCTGGAGTATATACACACTGTCAGGGACCCGGGCAGGGTCTACTATATCAAGATAGAGCCTGACACTACCGAAACTGAGCTAAAAAGATCCCCAAGCAGTCCCGTGGTGGTAGTGAGCAGTTATATCCTGGCAAAGACAACAAAAATGTCAGTGACTGATGCAGGTACTATCTGGAGGCTGGAATGGAGCCCTGTGGTCACGGGAATAGGGGACAGCGGTGTTCGTGTCACCTACCAGCTTTACAGAGGAACCGGGGCCGGCAGCAGTGTTGAGGAATATATGGCCTCTACGGATGACACTGCTTTTTTCCTGACACTGCAGCAGGGCGATGAGGATTACTACTATGTTATAAAAGCGTTGGTAACGCGGGACGGGCAGGATGTATATCCGGGGATCAGGATACAGTCTCAAAAGATATATGTGAAGGAATCGGAGGTGCCTTCAACACCCGCGGTTCCGGAGCTTGTTCCCGATTTCCGCAATGCGGGTGAGGTCATAATATCATACGAGGAGGAGCTGAGGTCCGACAGAGCCGTAGTACTGTGGAGGACTCCGCTGAAGGGAAATGGTGAAGTGGATACCGATGTCATGTATGACATATGGCTGATCAACGATCCAAATCAACTGGATGATCCGCCGTCGGGAACATTGATCGCTTCCTCAGTAAAAATGAACCAGACAAATTTCGTGATGAGCGGCACAAAGCTGCTCGGATATAAGTATGAGATAAAGGATCTGATACCTAATTCTACATACTATTTTAAGATAGTTGCGAAAAAGGACTATGTGGAATTCATTGATAACGAGCTCCAATACATAACACTTCAATCCGATGCCGCAATGAAGATCATAATAACGCCTGCTGCAGGACCGATAGACCAGCCTGTTGTCCCGGGCGCTCCGCCTTTAAGGATAAAGAAGGATCCGGACGGCAAGGACATGGTTTCCAATACGTCTGTGGTCATCACAATGCAAAATGCATGGTATGAAGAATACTCCAACACACCCAGATATGGAGCAGAACCTGCCGACGGTGCCAGGTGGTCCTGGTATTACAGAACACCCGGTGAAATAGATGATGCGGGTACCAGACTCACACCACCTGTAAATAATTTCGTGGCTGCTCTGGAAAGCAGCTATGACAATGATCCTGATAACGACAACGAATCAGTAGATCTGTTGAAATTCAGAAAGGTCAAATATGACAGCGGTGTTACCATCGATGTCGGATGTGTGGAATACTCGCCGGATATTAACTATAACAACCTTGAGAATCTTCCGGCAAACAAGGTCATCGGGTTTCCGACCATACCCAATGATCCGGCCGAGGATATAAACGCCGAGGAAGCCGTTCGGGACGGAGTCAGACATAATATAGACATCACACTAAACGATCTTGAGCCAAATAAAACCTATGTCATCTGGGTCAGGGCATCCAGGCGCAGCGTGAACCTGATTTCAGGGCCTTCGGATCCTATCGTTATCACAACGATACCGGAGCTGCCTGATGTGATAGAAAAGCCAACTGTACCTGTGTTCAACTATCATCATGCAGGTGATACATTTATTGACCTTGGGTGGAACTTTAACAGCGAATATGTGTATTATCTGGAATACGGCACTACAGACGACCGCAGCAAAAGCACAGGCAGGAGGGTAATAACACCGGACGAGCTTGAATTTTCTACCTACTACAGGGTGGACGGACTGAAACAGGATACAGTCTATTATTTCTGGATACAGGCCGAGGCTTCCAATGCTTCAGGTGATATAAAAAGGTCCGAGTTCAGCGATTCATATATAATCAGGACATTGAAGGACATACCACCGGATACGCCGATCGGTTTTGGGGTAAAGAGCTCTCCGGATGCCATTACAAAAGATAGCATCACCTATGAATGGATCGCTCAGGAGGGCATGGAATACATATTGGAAATAGATGAAGACATCAATTACACCAGAAGCACAAAACATGAGATAAGCGGTGCTTCGGAGCACACAGTCCCGGATCTCCGGTCAAATTTCAGGTATTACGCCAGACTTTATGCGTATGATCCTGCAAAGGATCTGCTCTCAGCTCCGACACAAAGCGTTGTGGTCAGGACACTTCGCTCAAGCGATGAGTATGATTCGGATTCAGATACCGGCGGAGTCATTTCAGGAGACTATATCATAAAGGACAGTGCAGCGGTAAACGGAGTCTGGAACATAAGGATAACCGGGATAAATGCCGACAGGTTCATTCAGCATGTACAGACAGACAATGACCTGGACTATCTCATCGATCTGAGCCGGCCTCCGGCAGGCACCAGAACGATCTCGGTCAGGGCCTCCCAGAAGGTATTCGGCGCCCTTGGAATGCTTGGAGAAAACCTTATATTAAAAACAAGTGCCAATATGTTTATTATAAGGCCGGGGGTGCTGACCGGTACAAATGGTATATACGGGCATGGTATGGCAGGGGATTTCGTTATTGAAATAACTCCACAAAGTACAGCCGAGGGCAGAGTAAGAAATATGACCATTAAAACGGCTGTCTCAAAGCTGGATGTAGGGATAGTGGACGGATTGACCTTTAGCATCACTAAATTCCTAAAGCCCCTAAAGATAGCGTACGAGTACAGTCAGGCAAGCTGGTACAAGCCGGGGACCACATTTGGATACTATCTGCCGCAAGGTACTGACCTCTGGCAGAAGACCGCAGCATCAGGGGGATTTGACCCTGACAGCAGAAAAGGCCTGCTTACATTCGAGATGCCGGTTCCGGGCAAGATGGCCGCAGCTGACCAGGGGAACGAATTTTATGATGACATTTCCAGGAGCTATGCTGCAAGGGCAATAGGGAATGTCGCGGCAGCCCACGAGCTCAAGTCTGTAAAGGGCAGCAATTTTGAGCCCGCAAAGGACCTTACGCTGGGTGACGGTGTAAAATTCATGCTCGATGTAATGGATACGGACTATGGACAGGACTATATGACATTAGCTGCAAAGGCAGGGATAATCAAAAGCGCCGACATAGGCAAGGCGGCTTCAGGCTGCACAAGAGAGCAGCTGATATCAATGGCAATGAGGGTCTGTGAACTAAAAACATCACAGAAGGCAGTGTCGGATATGGCAGATATGTCAGTCTACAAGGATATCAGCCAGGTCAGTCCCACGCTGCTTCCGAGGCTCCGTTTCGCGCAGCAGAACGGATTGATCACCAGCAGATTCACCGATACCCTCGGTCCCGGGGATGTCGTGACACGGGCAGAGGCTATGGTCATTCTTGAAAAGGTACTGCGTTATTCCGGCGAAATTTGATTTTTCAAAAAACATGCTTTCCATCCAGTAATGGTGAGGGATATAGAAATTTTTCATGTATAGGCCCCCTTTTATGAGGCAATAATTTTATTGGGATCGTAATGCAGAGGTTACGGTAAACAATAAGATGCCGATAAAAAGGGGGATTTACCATGAAAAGATCATTTCCGGTGATTTTTGCTTTCGTTTTAGTGATTTCCATTTCAATGATTTTGATACAACAGGAAAAACATTACAGTTCAGCTGCCCAAGCCGTAGAAAAGGCTTTCTCGGAGACGGGAGCGGCTGCGGTCAGCTCGGAGGTGTACGTTCGCGGAAAAGCAGAGGAAAAGGTATTCAGCCGGAAGGATGCCCGCAGTCTCCTTGAAGACATAGTAAAGAGGACCGGAGCGAAGTACTCAAAAGACATAGCGGTTTTTAGTACTGTGGACAATGACTATGTTGAGGGAATAGAAATCAATTACATAATAGATGAATATAAATCGATAAAATTATCTGTAGCCAATGAAACAAATAAGGATACCGCCTCCACAAGTCTTGCCGTCAGTCTTCTGGACACCTCTCGGATGCCGTCTGTCCGATCAAATGCAGCCGCTGTGGCAGGCAGCCTGGAGAAGCGGGGTATTGAGTTCGAGACAAATATATCAGTAACAGGCAGTGTTGATGGGAAAATGGAGAAAGAGGAAATAGAGGCTCTCTACACGAGGGCTTTCAGGAGCATCGGGGCTAATGATGTCGAAGGGATAGATAACAACGGTCTTGTAAGCGTTTCGGCATTCTCACCTGCCATCGGCGATGCGGTCAGGGTCAACGGTAAAAATGTGAATCTCAACATGGCAGCCCGATATAACTCCTATGAAGATAAGACCTACATATGGCTGGCTGCACCGGTCATTACCATTGAGTACTGACAGGTGACCCATAAGGAGCACAAATGACAATAAAGGGGAGAATGACTTGTCCAAACTGATAATCACTCAAACAAGACCGCTAAAAGGCAGAGTCCGAATCAACGGCGCAAAAAACTCCGTGCTGCCCATCATAGCTGCGTCACTGCTTGCAGACGGTTGCAGCATTATTGATGAGATTCCCTATCTGAACGATGTTAAAATAATGTGTGATCTGGTAAAATCGCTGGGGGCTTCCGTTGCTCTATCCGATAACAGAAGCAGACTGGAAATCAGCTGCAGGTCGCTCACAAACACAACTGCACCGTATGAGCTCGTAAACAAAATGCGAGCTTCCTTTCTGATAGCCGGCCCGCTGCTGGCCAGGACGGGACATGTCAAGATCTCTCTGCCGGGAGGCTGCGCCATTGGCACCAGACCGGTCGATCTCCATCTGAAAGGCTTCACAGCTCTTGGCGCATCGATAACACTGGGCCATGGATACATTGAAGCAGTCAGGAACGGACGATTGACAGGCGGGAAGGTGTATCTGGATTTTCCCAGTGTGGGAGCTACTGAGAACATAATGATGGCAGCTACATTGGCCAGGGGAAATACTGTAATAGAGAATGCGGCGATCGAGCCGGAAATAGTCGACCTGGCTACGTACCTGACATCAATGGGAGCAGAGATCAAAGGGGCGGGCACAGACACGATAAAGATATTCGGAGTCAGTGAGCTTAAGGCAGCCAGCCACACAATAATTCCCGACCGTATCGAAGCTGGGACCTTTATGGTCGCAGCTGCCATAACAGGAGGAGATATTGTCATAGATAATGTAGTGACAGACCACCTGAAGCCTGTGACGGCCAAGCTCAGAGAAGCAGGGGCAGAGGTGTCCGAGGAATTGACATCCATACGTGTAAAAGGCAACACCATCCAGCCCGTTGATATAAAAACCCACCCCTATCCCGGATTTCCGACAGATATGCAGTCACCGATGACTTCCCTGCTGAGTATCGCCCACGGTACCAGCATGGTGATAGAGACTATCTTTGAAAACCGCTTTATGCACATATGCGAGCTGAAGAGGATGGGCGCCAATATAAAGGTCGAGGGCCGAAGCGCCATTATAGAAGGCTGCGCCAGATTGACAGGCGCAAAGGTCAGGGCTACCGATCTCAGGGCAGGAGCGGCACTGATACTTGCAGGTCTTTGCGCTGAAGGAACGACAGAAATATTGGATATCGAGCATGTAGACAGAGGATATATAGGGATCGATGAGAAGCTTAGAAAACTGGGAGCCGACATATGCAGATCCGATGAGGATTAGCCCCTTGCCGGTGGACAAAGTATGCCCATGACCGCATACTTTTTTTTTATGTGAATATATATTTACCAACGACAGATAACGGACTATAGGGGGTCCTGATGAAAAAGCTCATATACTATGCAGGGGTCATGACTGTCATTATAATGCTGCTCCCGATGATCATTGTCAGAAGCTGCGGTCCCGCACCTGTACCGGAACCAAAGGATGAAGCAGAGCCGGTAAAGATCTGTGAGATATCAGTATACAACCATTTAACCGGAGTTACAGAGAGGGTCGACCTTGAGGAGTACATAAAATGCGTCCTTGCCGCAGAAATGCCGGCTGATTTTGATATGGAGGCTCTTAAGGCGCAGGCGGTGGCAGCCCGTACCTTTGCCTATGGCCGGATATCCGGGGTATACAGATCAAAGCAGGGTGTCCATGACGGCATAGATGTATGTACAGACTCCGGTCATTGTCAGGCATGGATGAGCAAAGAAAGCGCCATGAAAAGATGGAACATACTGTTCGCATCCAGGAACTGGGCCAGGATCAGCAAAGCGGTGAATGAAACCAGGGGCATCATAGCCGTGTATGAAGGCAGTGTTGCAAATACACTTTTTCATGCCAGCAGTCCCGGCAGGACGGAAAATGCAGAGGATGTATGGTCAGGAAAAAGCGTTCCTTATCTAATAAGTGTGGAAAGCAGCGGTGATGAGGCTTCAAAGGGATATATCACCTCGGTGGCAGTCAGTGTCGGCGAGCTTTCGGAAAAGCTTAACAAGACTTATCCCCATGCTGAACTGGAGGGAGATATTACAGAAGAAATAGAGATAATCGATTTTACTGCAGGAGGAAGAGTGAAAACATTGAGAGTCGGAAGCATTACTATGAAGGGGACAGAATTCAGATCCATGCTGGGACTCAGATCGGCCTGTTTTAAAATAGACTTTATTGATGATGACCTGATGAGGATCACGACTACAGGACATGGCCATGGAGTCGGCATGAGCCAGTGGGGAGCCAATGCCCTGGCTAAAACCGGCGGTACTTACAGGGAGATACTCCGACATTATTATACCGGTATTGATATCATTGGGATATCTGATTATGAAGCTATTGCAAAGCCCAATTGACTGGCATTTATATCACATCCGCTCCACAAATATTTTAGCTCCGTATGTATATAGTTGCCATATACGGCAACAATAATATATGGAGGTGGAATATGTGAATATGAAAAAATCATTTCCAGATGAAAAAGGTAAAAAGTTCAAGGAATTTCTGGACAAGAGAGGGTTTTATATCGTTCTGTTGCTGTGTATAGCTGTTGTTGCCGGAACTGCAGTTTTTGTCACTACCCGCAGAGCCATCGACAGGGATTATGATGCTAAAAACCTTTCTGATGAGTCCGGTGATGATCTTCAGGCTCATGATGCAGCATTGAACGAATCTGAAAAGCTGTCGGACAAGCTGAGTGAAGATCCTGTCGTATTAGTGCCTGATGAAGACTCGGATATCGGCAGCCCTGCATCCGTCAATAAGGATAATGAAGCCAAATCAAAGGACAGTGATAAGAAAAACGAACAAGACACCAATGCGGCTCCTGAGAAGGCAAGTCCCGCAAAGCCCGCTGAACCTGTCAAGCAGCAAAGCTTCGTCGTGCCTGTAGACGGTGCTGTCTCACTTGAATATGCAATGGACAAACTTGTATATTCAAAAACCCTTGAGGAGTGGCGCGCCCATCAGGGTATCGACATCGCAGCTGACAGGGGCACTCCTGTTAAGGCTGTTGCCGATGGAGTAGTCTGCGACGTCAAAAATGATCAATTCTATGGCATATCTGTTGTCATCGATCATGAGAATGGACTAAAGACACTTTACAGGAATCTTGCCGCAGACGATACAGTCATCGTTAATCAGAAGGTCAAGCAGGGTGAGATAATCGGAAGCATCGGAAACACTGCGATGGATGAATCCTCCGAACAGCCCCACCTGCATTTTGAGGTACTCAAGGACGATGTCAACCAGGACCCGACAAATTATCTTCCTAAAAAGTAGAAAAGCCGGCTCAATGCAATAATACAGCTAATACCAAACAGGGATGAGAACAGCTCCGTATCTGAAAGGATCTGTATCATCCCTGTTTTTGCCGGTGTCTGATTTTTCGCCTTTTAATTCATATAGAGGATGCACAGGGCATATATATACTGTAGACGTGAAAAACACACAAAATGGCCAAGAGGCTCCTAGTGCCTTCATATACGAGTGATTTTTTCATATTCTCCATAGTATGACTTGAAGAGGGGGTATATACAGTTGAAGGGATATATCGAAGAGAGGGCAATTGAACTTGCAAATTACATTATTGATAAAAAGACTACGGTAAGAGCTGCAGCTAAAAAATTTGGTATCAGTAAAAGCACTGTGCACAAGGATGTAACGGAAAGACTGATAAGGGTGAACCCCGAGCTTGCTGACTGCGTGAGGGTCATTCTGGAGGAAAATAAAGCTGAAAGGCATATAAGGGGAGGAGAAGCAACAAAGGCCAAATATCAGGGAAGTAATCCCAAAGCAGTATAAAGAAGCAACAAAAATATGCCCCGGGTCCAAAGCCGGAACAGCCGTGAGTTGTTCCGGCTTTTTTTTAGGCGGGGAGCCTCAGACTGTCAATTTGCATTGATCAATTATTGCATAATTTGTTGCATATTTATATTATTATGATAAGATTATTTTATCGGGTTTTACAGCATTTTCTATGATATCGAAGAAGCTTTTGCTTGATCAGATAAAAGGCAAATGAACAAAGGGGTGTTTTTATTGAGCCTGGGACACGATATAGGCATAGATCTTGGTACCGCCTCGGTACTGGTATATATCAAGGGTAAGGGTATAGTTCTGAAGGAGCCCTCAGTGGTTGCCATCGACAAAAATACAAACAAGCTGCTGGCAGTGGGCGAGGAAGCGCGGCGGATGCTGGGCAGGACACCGGGCAACATAGTGGCCATCAGGCCGCTGAGAGACGGTGTCATTTCCGACTATGACATTACCGAAAGGATGCTCAAGTATTTTATCAACAAGATATGCGGAGGCAGACTGTTCAGGCTGTTCAAGCCCAGGATAATGGTGTGCGTTCCAAGCGGAGTCACAGAAGTGGAGAAGCGAGCGGTCATAGATGCCGCAATGCAAGCCGGAGCAAGGAAGACATACCTGATAGAAGAGCCGATAGCGGCAGCCATAGGAGCAGGCATCGATATATCAAAAGCCTGCGGCAGTATGGTGGTCGATATAGGCGGCGGTACTACCGACATAGCTGTTATATCACTTGGAGGCACTGTTGTTTCCGACTCCATAAAGATAGCCGGGGATAAATTTGACGAGGCCATTGTGAGATATATGCGGAAGAAACACAATATAATGATTGGTGAACGCACATCGGAGGAGCTGAAGATAAACATCGGCACTGTTTATCCCAGGGTCCAGGAGGTGGCGATGGATGTAAGGGGAAGAAACCTGATATCCGGACTTCCCAAAACGATTTCCGTCACTTCATCTGAAATGATGGAGGCTCTTGAGGAGCCGATGTCAAGCATCATAGAGGCCGTTCACTCAGTGCTGGAAAAAACGCCTCCGGAGCTGGCGGCCGACATAAGCGACAGAGGCATCGTGCTTACGGGCGGCGGCAGCCTTGTCTACGGACTTGATAAGCTTCTCCAGGAGAAGACCGGCATAAATGTCATAATAGCCGACGAGGCCGTATCCTGTGTGGCACTCGGCACTGGCGAGGCATTGAATGACATCGAATCCATAGAGCAGAGCGCCATTGCCGAAGGCAGGTACAGAAGCAAATGATTTTGTGTTTGCCGAAGTGAACTGCACAAAAATTCGAGTTCAGGGCACATAATGATGTTTGCGGGTTTCCATAACTCTGCAACAGCAGTATTATGTGCCTTTATCTTGGAATATTATCAATAAATCTAATAAAGCCACGCCCAAAACTTGAAAATTTGCACACCCAGGTGATTACACCGGGTCTTTTTTTATGTTAAGCTGGCTGGGATTTTCTCCGATAATAATAGTGAGGCTGCAGCAGCCTCAATGAAGCAACGATAAAACATCATATCGCCGGCGGACTGCAGCAATGGATCTGTGGGGCAGGTGATATCAAGGAGTACATATGGTACGTGGTTTGTACACATCGGGCTGGAGCATGCTGGCCCTTGAAAAAAAGATGGATATCATTTCGAATAATATGGCTAATTCCAGTACGAACGGATATAAAAAGGATACCGTCGTTCTCGAAAGCTTTCCCGAAGCTTTGACCAAGATAGTCAGGGATCGCAGCACAGCATCCGGCAGGCCCAGAAACATAGGTACCATGGAGCTTGGCAGCGATGTGGGCACGGTCCACACCTACTTTACACAGGGGCAGCTGAATAAAACCGACAACGAACTTGATCTTGCCATCAGGGACAGTGATAATGCGTTTTTTACGGTCGCAGTGCCTGACAACGACGGAAATATCAGGGCCTTCTTTACAAGGGACGGTTCTTTTGCAAAGGGAATGAACAACAGTCTGGTGACAAGCGAAGGATATACGGTGCTTGGTGAAAATGGTCCCATTTTGCTTTACGATGGACCGTTCACAGTCAGTGACGACGGAACGGTCATCCAGGACGGTGAAGTGATCGACAGATTGCTTATCACCGAGTTCGTGGATACAACTGATTTGCGGAAATATGGATACAATCTTCTCCAGGCCGACGGCAATGCACAGACACGCGGGTTTTCAGGAACCATACAGCAGGGCTTCACGGAGCTTTCCAATGTCAATGTCATACGTGAAATGGTAGATATGATCACGGTCATGCGTTCTTATGAGGCCAATCAGAGAGTACTGCAGGCAATAGACAGCACATTGGACAAGGCCGTCAATCAGGTTGGATCCGTCAGATGATATTTCGGCCATAGCAGCTAATGGCTCATAACATGTAAAAGCTTAAGCCCCTGCTATAGACGCAGGGTGGCATACAGATACACGGGAGGTAATCATATCATGATGAGAGCGCTTTGGACAGCAGCTTCAGGAATGAATGCGCAGCAGATGAATGTGGATGTGATCGCAAATAATCTGGCAAATGTAAATACAACAGCATTTAAAAAGGAACGGATCGAATTCAAGGATCTGTTGTATGAAACGATGGACAGGGCAAGGGTGCTGGACGAGGGCGGCAAGCCTGTCAATCTGCAGGTCGGCCATGGTACGATGGCGGTGGCTACGGTAAGGGATTTTGAAAAGGGAAGCCCGGAAGAGACCGGAAACCCGCTGGATTTCTATATCGACGGCGATGCCTTCTTCATGGTGGAGGGCCCGTCGGGTGAGATCAACTATACAAGGGACGGTACCTTCAAGATCAGTCTGACCGATATGGGGAAAATGCTGACCACTGCGGACGGGTATCCCGTACTTGATGAGGCCGGTATGCCGATAATCATAGATGTGGATCTTTCGGACCTGAAGGTCGCACAGAACGGAGAGCTCAGCTACATCGATGAAGAGGGCTTGTCCATACCGACAGGGCAGGTATTGGGGCTTGTGTACTTTGAAAACCGGAACGGACTTGAGGCTATGGGCAGGAACCTGTACAAGGCTACACAGGCCGCAGGGGAGCCGGTACTGGCGTTGGATTCCACCCAGGTCAGTCTTGTGATGCAGAATTTTATCGAATCATCCAATGTAAAGACCGTTGAGGAAATGGTCAAGCTCATAGTGGCACAAAGAGCGTATGAACTCAACTCCAAGGCGATCCAGTCCTCGGATGAAATGATGGGGATCGCAAATAACCTTAGAAGATAAAATGTGATATACTTGTAAAGGGCGAAAATGAATATGGATATAGGTAAAGTAGACAGCAGCATAATGAGCAGTGTCATAAAAAATGCAAGCAGCGCAGCGGCCCAGTCGGCCGGCGATGATTTTGCAAAAAGGCTGGAGGCTGCCGCAAGGAACAGTGACGACAGGGAACTGAAAAAGGCCTGCCAGGAATTTGAGGCGCTTATGCTGGACATGGTCTATAAGCAGATGAAGGCAACGATAATCAAGTCCGAGCTTATAAAAGAGGAGCTCGGCAGGGAAATATTCCAGTCCATGCTCGATGAAAAGCTGGTAGAGCAGGCATCAAAGACAGGGAGTCTCGGCCTTGCCGATTCGCTTTACAAGCAGCTGTCCAGGCAGTATGGCAGGAAGACCTCAATAATTGACGGAGATACAAGGAAAAGTGAGACACCGGTTGAAGAAGACGAATAGTAAAAATGCAAAATATGTATATATAGCGCTGATAGTCGCCCTCGCATTAGCTGTTGCAGGGCTTTTTTTATTTTGGCCCGGCAAAGGCGATATCCAGGCTCCTGTTGAGGAGGAGCCCGGTTTGGAGGAAGAGCCTTCGGTGCCCCAGCCGGAAGAGCCCAGGGAGGATCCCGTCAAATATATACACCACTCTGAGACTATCAATGGGCTGAAGCAGGAGATCAATATCCTTGAGATCGATCCGGGAGATCCCCGGGTACAGATCAAGCCGGTGTTATCCCATGATCTGATTTACGGTTATGAGCTGCTGAGCAAGATGTCAGCCCGGAAAAATGCCTATGCGGCTGTCAATGGGGGGTTCTTCCGGGATTTTGGGCTGCCCTCCGGAATGGTCGTCATCGACGGTGAGCTCTACTCTGCAGCAACAGGGGATTATCCTATTTTTATTATCAGAGACGGAAAGGCGGAGCTCAACATTTTCGACAGCGAATTGTCGTTATTGTATGGCGGCAGCATAGCTGCGGCAGGAGATGAGGGCTATGAAAGGCTGCATGTCGACAATATCAATTTTCCTGCCAAAGGAAACCAGACTGTCGTCTATACACCTGTATACGGACGAAACAACAGAGCCGATCGTAAAAACATCACAGTTACCGTCGAAGACGGTATTGTAACCAGAATAGCAGACTATGAGAAGGCAGTGCCCATACCTGAAAACGGCATGCTGATCACTTTCTACAATACGGCAAAATATGCGGGCATAGAACTGCCAATTAAGGTGGGAGACGCTGCCAAATTGACACACAGCCCTGACATGACCGGAAATGTGCAGGCGTATGAGTGTGGCTGCATGCTTGTTGAGAATGGTATTTCAGTCGTCGGTGAAAGCGATCCGTGGGTGGGAGTGCTTACGAATCACGACCCAAGGACCGCGGTAGGCATAAAGGAAGACGGGACAGTCATACTGCTGACTGTGGACGGCAGGCAGCCGGGGTACAGTGCCGGTTTTACCGGACGGGAGCTGGCGGATTATCTTATCAGCCTTGGCGCAGTGGACGCGGCTATGCTTGACGGCGGCGCCTCGACGGAAATGCTGCTGGAAGGGCAGCTTGTCAGCAGACCCTCCTACAAAGGTCAGGAACGGGAGGTTGCCGGAGGAATACTGGTCCTGCTCGGGAAATGATTTTTATCAGTGGAACACTTTTCACATTTTGGAAGTCTAATATTTGGTACTGTAATTTTTAACAAAAATATTAGATGAAAAGGGTGGATAATCGTGAAAAGGAATATCGCCGCATTACTGTCATTTATCTTGATTTTTACACTTCTGATCCCATTACAGGGCTTTGCCGCTGAAATGGACAAAGAGCTGGAGAATGCGATAAAGATTGTGAAGACCAAATTCTCCATACCCGAAGACTATAAGTTCACCTCAAATATCAGCACAGCGGAGACGAGGAAGGTCTATTATCTCAACTGGCGCAGCAATGATACTGTGAACATGAGCAGTATCAATGCTTCTGTTGATGATAAGGGCATGATCCTCAATTACAGCAGATATCTGCCGAATGATTACAAGCAGACAAAAAGACTCCCGTCCTTGAGCAGGGCAGAGGCAAAGGACAAAGCGGACGAGTACATAGAGCACATTGCTCCCGGACTTACCAAGGAGCTCAAGTATGAGGAAGATTATCAGGACAACATAATGGATTCCAGTTATTATCTAAACTATTACAGGATCGTTGACGGAGTGCCGTATTACAGCGACAGGGTCAACGTTACCATCAGCCGTGAGAGTGGCGACTTGCAGGGGTATTCCCGAAATTGGTCCCCGGATCTGGAGTTCCCTTCATCCAAGGGGGCTGTCAGCCTTGAAGAAGCAGAAGCTGCTTATGTTGAGGACCTTGGCCTTAGATTGATATACAGCTACTCGATGGAGGATGATGTACTTAAAACCTTCCCGTTATATGCTCCCATATATGACAACAGCGATTTTGCAGTCGATGCTTTCACAGGCAAAAGGTACCGCCTGACATCCAGAGTCTATTTACGGGGCTTAGGAGACTACGGAGCAGTGAATAATTCTATGAAAGAGATGGTACAGTTTGTTGCCGGAGAAGTGAGACTCAATCCGGAAGAACTGAAAGCAGTAGAGGATGCCGGTAAGCTGATGGATGAGAAAAAGGCGGAGGAGCTTGCCCGCAAAACAGAATTTTTGAATATTACCGACGATTATGAGCTCGAGAGCTACTACCTCAGTCCAAACTGGCCTGATAACAAGGAATACATTTGGTCGCTGCAGTTCAGGAAGCCCTCAAAGGACGAGAAATACGAATATATAAGCGTGTCGATGAATGCCAGGACAGGCGTTGTCACGAGTTTCTATAAAAACCCTGAGGACAACGGCGGCAAGAAACAGCCGGTAAATGACATTACCAAGGCAAAGGCAGTCACGGACGCGTTCCTTTCCAAATATTATCCCCAGTATTACAGGCTGCTTGAATATTACAGGGTCGCCAATGAAGAATACCTGGCCGACAAAACTCTGCCTGCCAGCTATTACAACATCACATATACGAGGCTTGCCAATGGTGTGCCTTTCCCGGATAACGGTGTGAGCTTCAACTATGACAACCTCACCGGTGAGATAAACAGCTTCAATTTGAGCTGGTTTGAGACCGAATTTCCATCAGTTGAAAAAGTAATAGGGGTGCCTGCTGCAACTGAAAGACTGTTTGAAAAAGTAGGGCTTGGAATGGAGTACAGGTACGAATACCCCAAAGAAGCAGAGCTCATGATATTGAAAGAGGGTCAGGCCACAGGGAAAACGGTACTGCTCTACATGCTCAAGCCCGGCAAACCGTTGTATATCGATGCATTTACCGGAAATATCGTATACAGGAGCGGCGAAGAGTATAAGGAAACGACGAAGGTCGGCTATACAGATATCAAGGGACATTATGCCGAGAAGCAGATAAGCGTGCTGGCAGAGTTCGGGATCTATCTGGACGGAAGCGAATTCAAGCCGTCTGAAGAAATGACCCAGAAGGATTTCTTCACATATCTTTCAAAGACACTGAATTATTATGGCCCTGTTCTGACCGAAAAGAGCACACAGAAGGATATTGACGAAATGTATGCCTACCTGATCAGGGAAGGGATCGTAAAAGAAGCTGAGAAATCACCCGGCAGCGCGGTAACGAGGGAGGAAGCGGTCAAATTCATCATAAGGGCCCTCAAGTATGACAAGGTTGCCGATATCAAGGGCATATTCAGCGTCAGCTTCAGTGACAAGGCAAGCATAAGCCCGGACCTGTATGGTTATGTTGCTATAGCATCAGGCCTTGGAATAGTAAGCGGAGACGGAAAGGATTTCAATCCGAAGAAGAACATCAAAAGAGGCGAATGCGCCGTAATGATATATAATTATCTGCAGCTGTAATTAGGTACAGGAGTCAGGCTTGCGTAGTCCACTTATTTGAAAATCAGGGAATTGCGTAAGCCTGACCCCGATCTTATACTATATAATGTCCCCTGGTTTTTACTCCGCCGATGCCCCGGGAGCCGGACTGTGTCAGTCTGGCTATTTTTTCCGGTGTCACAAAGACCCTCGAATCTGTCAGAGCTATCCTGTCACCTACCTTTGCCGGGTCGAGGGCATGTATCAGTATCCTTCCGGGAGAGCTGGCAAAGTTGGCGCCGGCTTCCATGATCCCTTCATAATATGACTGGCACGCACCGGAAAATATACAGAGCTTGTTTAGATCAGCTTCGTACTTTCTGGCCTCAGTGGCGGTTTGTATAAAGTATCGTGAATTTCTGTAGCTGTCGATGGAGTTCATCTTTGATGCGTTTTTTTTCAGACCGTCATGGCCGGTGGATATCAAAATATCAGCTTTAGTCCTGTTTAGCAGAGCTCTTACTTTGCCGGGCTGCTCGCTTTCGGGAATCACATGCCCATAGGCTTTTATTTTAGCATCTCTATAGTAATTCATACACATTTCCAAAAAATCTGAGCTTGAGTCCAGATGAAGTATTGTGCCGGGCTTGCCCCTGACCTTCTTGACCAGCTGGAAGGGCGATATGGACCTGGCCATATGGTGTATGCCTCTCTGTGAAAGTCTGCTTTGCAGCTCCTTTCGAATTTCTTCAGGTCTCCTCGGCTCCAGATCGTATTCATCTGAGTCTGCAATGATCCTGTATAACATGCCCCTGAGCACATAAACCCTTCGGCCGTTCCTGCCTACAAATATATCGGAAATTTGGAAGCTAATATCGCCTCCGTAAGATTTTCTTGCGACATAATCTCCAACCCTTAAAGAATCCATATGACCACCCTTCACGATTTTACATAAATAGATAGTACATAATATGAAGGAAGCCATATATTGGGAACAAAGGATGTGAAATAATATAGTGTGAAAGGTGTTTCCCGTAAGGGATGCATAGACGTGCAGGCTCTGTTCCCGGCAGTCCTGCCGGATAAGCTGTGATACAAAAAAGTGCATAAAAAAAGAGCGGTCTGATACTCCGATCTGCTAATATGTCAGTTTGTGATATGTGATGGATACAGCTATACCTCTCTGACAGCTGCCATTATCATTTCTGCAACCTGCTCAACGGAAATCGATGTTGCATCGATTATCAAATCGTAATTCTCCGGCTTTGAGCAATCAACACCGTATTTACTGATATATCTTAGATTTTCGCTTTTTTTTCTCTCGATCAGACAGTTCATGGCGTCCTCAAGGCCTTTATAGGTCTCAACCTTGCCTCTTTGGTCATTCATGACCCTGCGTGCCGCTTCCTCCGGCTCCACGGATAGATATACCTTGAAGGAATCCGGCACGAAATGCCAGGCCATCCTTGAGTCAAGCACCATGTTTTCGTCGCGCCTTCCTATCATGGTGAGCTCTGTGTCTATCTCCTCATCGATTTCAGGATGAGATTCCATGTATTTATTAAAGGCCAGGACATCCATATTATATTTCTGCGCAAGAGAGCGCTGAATCTGGCCGATGGAATACACATTCAGACCGTAGGTCTCCTTAAGATACTTGCAAACAGTGGATTTACCGCTTCCCAAATCACCAGTGATAGATATTTTTATTTTTTTTCCGGCTTCGCTCATTTCGATTCTCCCTCTGCAGGTTTAAAGAGATTATAACAAATAGGATGCCATTTTTCCACTTTTTCAATAAGAAAAATGTCTGAATAGAATGGGGTAAACAGCATATCACTATTACAAAAACTATATCAGTACAGCAGGAACTTGCAAGGTATGTGTCGAAAGGATGATTACCGTCAGATCATGCCCCATTTATGTCAACTACTATTCTATTGTTAATAAAAGGAGTTTGGGATATGAAGGATATAGCGCAGGAATTCATGGAATTCACAAAATATAAATATCTGGGAGAGTCCGAACAGTTACAGGGATTGCCGCAGCCGCCGGCAGAAGCGGAATATGACCTCGAGAAGCCGAAAATCGGCCTGCCTTCACCGGATTCACTGCCCTTCGGGAAAATAGCGCTCATAGACGCACTTAATAAGAGAAGGAGCCTGAGAAATTTCTCCGACATAGCTATGACTATGGAAGAACTATCATTCCTGTTATGGTGCACGCAAGGTGTAAAGAAGAGCAAATCAGGCTTACAGCCGGTATTGCGTACTGTCCCCTCTGCCGGAGCAAGGCATGCTTTTGAAACATATATGCTCATCAATAATGTGGAGGGGCTTCGGCCGGGACTGTACAGATATCTTGCATTTGAACACAAACTGATCATGCTTGACGAAGATACCGGCATTGCGGGGAGGATCACGGCCTGCTGTTTGGGACAGGGCATGGTCGGCAGATGTGCCGCTGCTTTTTTCTGGGCTGCTGTGGCGGAAAGGATGACATGGCGTTATGATACAAGGGGGTACAGATACCTCCATCTGGACGCAGGACATGTATGCCAGAACCTGTATCTTGCTGCTGAGTCGTTGGATTGCGGTGCCTGCGCAATAGGCGCTTATGATGATGATGAACTCAACAGTGCCCTGGGGCTTGATGGAGAACGGCAGTTTATCATATATTCTGCAGTTGTCGGTAAGCGATGACAAGAAGTATTTTATTGTTTTATTTGCCCCAATATACTATAATGAAATAAATAGTAATTTTTGGTGGACTAACATGCCGACATTTGTGTAATTTCAGGAAATACTAGCAGTTACAAGCACAATGTGTCAAAAGGGGTGTCTTATCGATGAAAAAGCTCACGCTACGAGTTGTCATCAATGCTGTCCTTGGGGTACTTGTAATTATTCCTGTCGTTATTATGTTCTTATTGTCAAAGGATTCATCAATCTCCCTTCGGAGTTCAATGGCAATTATGGCAGCACTGTGTGTTGCTGCAGGTGTTGTCATGAATTTGATCATCAGTAAGTTTCATAAGTGTCTGAAAGATCTGCTGGACAGAATGAAGAAGGTAGAGAACGGCGACTTGACGGTAAGCACTGATGAAAAATGCATACTTGAACTCAAAGCACTTTCCGATAGCTCATCGAACATCACAAAGGGATTCAATGATCTGGTATCCGAAGTGTATTCCTCATTTGTCGAGGTCAGGCATATGCTCGATACGGTAACCAACACCTTTGAGGAGTCGGCCAGGAATTCAAAGAATATTTCCAGGTCTACAAAGGCCGTGACGGAAGGTGCCATCAAGCAGGCCGAAGATACTGAGGCGTGTTATAAGCTGACTACTGAACTTGTCGAGCATGTGGGCAGGGTATCCGAATCTACCGTACTTATGTCGGACAGAGCAGAGATCGTAAAGGAAATGACCGATTCCGGCAAAAGATCGATAGGTGAGCTGCTTGATAAAAGCAGGCTTACAGAGACCAATATAGCCGAGATCAATAAAAGCATCGAAGGACTGTATGAAATGGCCCGGGACATTTCCAAAATAACAGAGATGATCACAGCGATAGCCAGCCAGACAAACCTTCTTTCACTGAATGCAACCATCGAAGCTGCAAAGGCAGGCGAGGCCGGAAAGGGCTTTGCGGTCGTCGCAGGCGAGATAAAGAAGCTGGCTCAGAAAAGTCTCGATGCAGCAATGGACATTGTCACGACAGTTAAGAATGTACAGGTCCAGGTGGATAGTACAACAGAGAAAATAAATGCGGTCACCCAGGCCATCCTTTATCAGATAGATTCGGTACACATGACCAACGATGCCTTTACAGGCATAGAGAATGCGTCGGAAGAGCTGTTTTCGCAGCTCAACACCGTTAAAAACGGGATGCTTCAGCTTGAAAACTTTAAGACGAGCCTTGCAGGTTCCATTGAGAACATTTCTGCCGTAGCTGCAGAAACAGCGGCATCGTCACAGGAAATAATGTCTCTTATGTATTCCCAAAGCAATGCGGCTGATGTATTGCTGGAAATGTCATCAAATCTCAAAAATATCGTTGACGGCATAGATGATAAATTGAACAGATATGAGTTCGCCAGGACGCAGAAAACCAAAAAGACCTTCGCTCTTGTGGTTCCGCAAAGGATGGACTTCTTCAATGATACCTTCAAAGGGGCCGATGAGATAGGGAACAAGCTGGATGTAGATGTTGTCCATGTGATACCCGAGACATGGGACAAGCATCTCCAGGCGGATCTGATAGAGGAATGCATACAAAAGAAGGTCGACGGTATAGCGATCAACCCGATCGGCGCGCCGGAAGTCACCGAAGCCATTAAAAAGGCTGTATCCAAGGGCATAAATGTCGTGACCTTCGACAACGATCTTCCCAACTGCGGTGTCAGTGAATTTATAGGTACGGACAACTATGCCGCCGGGATCCACCTTGGTGAGTCCACAGTCAAGTGCCTGAACGGCAAAGGCAGGGTATTCATATCGATCACCACGTCAAATAATGAAAATATGATAGCCAGGTTAAATGGATTCAAAAAAGCCATTGAAAATCACCCAGACATTATGATAGTGGGCATGGAAGCGGATAACGGAGATGTGCCTCCGAGAATCGAGGCTATGAAGCAGGCGCTGCAGAATGATTCACAGATCGATTGCATCGTTTATTTTGATTACTTTGGTGCGGAGATAATGGAAAATGTACTCAAGACGGTACCATACAACGGCAAGATGGTAGGCTTTGACAAGAACGATGCCGGTATCAGGCTGCTCAAGGCCGGAAAGCTTCAGTCGATGATCATACAGAGGCCAAAGATATGGGGTGAGCTGGCCATCAAGAGGCTTAATGATCTCAACCTCGGAAGAACAGTGCCATCCTTCGAAGATGCGGGTACCTTCGAGATAAACAAGAAGAATGTTAACATGATAGAATAAGAAATACTTGAAGATAAGAATGAACATCAGGGCGTCTTGAAAAGGCGTCCTGTTTCAATGGACGATATTTGTGGTACAGGGTATTTTGTAATGGACATATGATACATTGATAAATGTGGCAATACTAGAAATATATATGGAATCCATAATATAGAAATGAAAATGGAGTGGGAGACAATGCAGAGAAACATAAAGGAAATCATATCAAAAATGACACTGGAGGAGAAAGCGGGGCTTTGCTCAGGACGGGATTTTTGGCATACAAAGGGCATTGAAAGACTGGGTATACCAGCGGTTATGATGACTGACGGCCCGCATGGACTGAGGAAGCTGGCTACCAATGATCTGGATCTGGAAACCAGCATACCGGCAACCTGCTTTCCTGCAGGTGCTGCACTAGCCTGCTCATGGGACAGGAGTCTTTTGAATAGTGTGGGGACAGCTCTTGGGA
Source organism: Clostridiaceae bacterium (assembly GCA_012519745.1). GTDB lineage: Bacteria > Bacillota > Clostridia > Acetivibrionales > DTU013 > DTU013. Next base: position 28,439 of record JAAYPO010000038.1, read on the forward strand.
AGGAATGTCTCAAAGAACGGGTCTCGATCCTGCTGGGGCCGGCGGCCAATATAAAACGTTCGCCTCTTTGCGGGAGAAATTTTGAGTATCTTTCCGAAGACCCATATCTTTCATCTGAGATGGCGGCAGCTCATATAGAAGGGGTCCAGAGCCAGGGAGTCGGAACCTCTCTAAAGCATTATGCCGCCAACAACCAGGAAACGAGAAGACTGCTCACCGATGCAGTGATCGATGAGAGGACTCTCAGAGAGATATACCTGGCCAGCTTTGAAGGTGCGGTCAAAAAATCACAGCCCTGGACAGTCATGTGCTCATATAACAAGATAAACGGAACCTACGGCTCTGAAAACAAATATACACTGACGGATATCCTCAAGGAGGAATGGGGCCATGAGGGCATAGTCGTGTCCGACTGGGGCGCCGTCAATGAGAGAGCTGACGGACTGAGGGCAGGTCTGGAGCTGGAAATGCCCGGAAGCGGCGGAGAGGGTGACAAAAAAATCATCAAGGCAGTACAATCCGGAGAATTGCCTGAAAGTGTACTGGACAAGGCAGTGGAAAGATTACTTAAGATCATTTTTAAAGCCGCCGACAATCTGAAGACTGACTTCCAGTGTGATATGAATGAGCATCACCGTCTAGCCAGGAAGGCTGCCGGAGAATGCGCAGTTTTACTGAAGAATGAGGAGAATATCCTGCCTCTTTCCAAAACCGGCAGGATCGCTGTGATAGGGGCGTTTGCAAAGACACCGAGATATCAGGGCGGAGGCAGCTCCCATGTCAACCCGGTGATGCTTGACAATGCTTATGATGAGATAGTCAGAACGGCAGGTACGGATACTGAGATATCCTATGCTGCCGGTTACAAAACAGATATAGATAAAAGCGTATTTGGAAACAAGCCGTTTGTGTCCCTCAGCGACGAACCGGATGACGCTCTTATACAAGAGGCTGCAGAAGCGGCAGCAAAAGCGGATACGGCCGTGATATTCGCCGGTCTGCCGGATTCATATGAGTCAGAGTTTTTCGACCGCAAGCACATGAGGATGCCGGAAGGCCACAACAAGCTCATTGAAGCTGTGGCAAGGGTCCAGAAGAATGTCGTGGTCGTACTCAGTAACGGCTCACCCGTAGAGATGCCATGGATCGGACAGGTAAAGGCGGTGCTGGAGATGTATCTCGGGGGCCAGGCATCAGGCGGTGCGGCTGCCGACATATTATTTGGAGACGTAAATCCTTCAGGCAAGCTGGCTGAAACCTTCCCAAAAAAGCTTAAGGATAATCCGTCATATTTGAATTTCCCGGGTGATAAGAGCAAGGTCGAATACAGAGAAGGCATATTTGTGGGCTACAGGTATTATGATGCAGCAGAGGTCGAGCCGCTCTTCCCCTTCGGACATGGGCTGTCATATACTGATTTCGAGTATAAAGGGATCACACTGGACAAGAAGGTTATCAATGAGGACGATGAACTGCAGGTAAGCGTCATGGTGAAAAATACCGGAAGTACTGCGGGCAGAGAAGTGGTCCAGTTGTATGTTTCCGATACCAAAAGCGATGTTCTGCGTCCAAGGAAGGAATTGAAGGGTTTTGAAAAGGTCGAGCTCATGCCGGGAGAAGAAAAAACCGTTGAATTCAGGCTTGGAAAGAGGGCCTTTGCCTATTACAGCCCGGACAAGGGGGATTGGGTCACCGAGGATGGTGAATTCAGGATACTTGTGGGCAGTTCCTCAAGGGATATCCGGCTTGAAGCTGCTGTTCAGATGAGATCGGCTGTGCCGGAGAGAAAAGTATTCACCCGCAATTCTGCGGTAAGTGATATCATGGCAATACCGGAGGGCAGAGAATACTTCATGCCCATACTGAAAAAAGCATTCGGTGACTCTGTATCGGAGGAAGCGAATAAGGAGAGTGGATCTGCGGGAGAGCTGATGCTTGCCGAAACACCGGTGAGACAGTTTTTGATGTATGCTGCAGGAGGATTCACCGAAGACATGCTCGAGGAGCTGCTTGCGATACTCAATAAGGCTTGATTGCCTCAGTGGGAACAAAATAGAAATCGGCGGATCATTATCAAACATATACAGAGATTTTTCGTACCTCTTAATGTATAAACAATCATCATATTATGCTAAAATGATAGAAGATACATTCAGAGGTGAAATGAATGGTTTTACGGTCCAAAACATACAAGGATGAGAGCAATTGGTACAAGCTGGACAATGCTGCAAAGATCTACCCTGCCATAAGCGGCCCGGGAAGCGGCAGTGTTTTCAGAGTTGCTGTCCAGCTCAGACAGGATGTGGATCCTCAGATCCTTCAGGAAGCTCTTGCCGTGACTATCCCCCGATTTCCGACCCTGGCTGTGAAGATGAAGAGGGGACTGTTTTGGTATTTCTTTGATGCAAATCATGAAACGCCCAGGGTGACAGTTGAAAAGGCGCCTCCCTGCCGGGCTGTCGAGGTCGATGAAAATAATGGCTTCCTGTTCCGGGTCAGCTATTTCAAAAAAAGGATCAGTCTGGAGATTTTCCATGCTCTTACCGACGGCACCGGTGCAATGGTATTCCTTAAAACCCTGACTGCCCAGTATCTGACGCTGTTGGGCCATGGGTTGTTCTCAGACGAAGGGATACTTGACTGTGAAGCCTACCCGTCTATCAGCGAGACCGAGGACAGCTTCGGAAAGTATTATGATCCGAGAATAAAAAGCAAGTGGAAAGAAGAAAAGGCATACCATGTCAGAGGGACCAGGGTTTCTCCCGAAAACCTTGGTATAGTTCATGGCATCGTCCCTACGGACAGCTTCAGGAAGCTTGTCAGAGAAAGCAACACAACAGTTACAGGGTATATAGCAGCACTTATCATATACTCCATTTACCGCACACAGCTCCACAGCAGGATATATAATTCGCCTGTCAAAATATCGATACCTGTTAATTTAAGAAATTATTTCCCCTCCAGGACAGTCAGGAATTTTTCATCCTATGTCAACGTCGGTATAAAATTCACCGGTGAGGATCGGTCTTTCGAAAGCATACTGGAACAAGTCACGGAGACAATGAAGGATGAGCTGAAGCAGGCGAAGCTTGTTGAGAAGATCAGTGCAAATGTGAATGCCGAGAGAAATATATTGATGCGCATCGCGCCGCTTGTATTGAAAAATGTCGTGCTCAGGACAGCCTATAATGCTTTTGGGGAAAAGCTGTTCACATGCTCCTTGTCTAATCTTGGACGCATAAGTGTACCTGAGCCGATGAGGGAATTTATCGAGCGGTTTGAATTCCTGCTGGGGCCGCCCGTGACAAATCTTTTGAACAGCACTGTATGTACATTTGGTGAAACGATGATGATATCCTTTACAAAGGTCATGTATGAGAATGATATCGAAAAATTCTTCTTTAGATTTTTAGCAGAAAAAGGTATAGATGTTACTATAGAAACTAATTAGGTGCCGATATGAAGTATTGTGAAAAATGTAAAGTAAAAATCGATATGGAGCTGACAAGATGTCCTCTGTGCTCTGCTGTGCTCACCGGAAGCGATGGAGCGACAGCAGGGGAGCACGGAACAATGAAGCAGGATGGCGGCGAAGTTCCTGGAGCGCCAAAGGACCGGAAGCCCGGCGGGAGTTCCGACGATACAGGAGATGTCTCCAGGGCTGAGGATTCCAAATATCCGGCCGCCGTAGTCGAAGCAGCCTATAAATACAATTTTGTTCTGAGATTGTTTTTATTCATATCCGTGGTCATATCCTCTACCTGTCTTCTGATCAATATCCTGACATTCAGGGGAGTATTGTGGTCAGCATATGTGGCCGGCACACTTCTTTATGTATGGATAACTGTGGGATATCCTGTTTTTGCGAAGAGGAAGCTGGGTCAGATCATCGTTTTGAATACCATTGCGACTGCCATATATGTCTATTCACTTGAACTGGCTACTAAAACGCAGGGCTGGGGCCTTACTTATGTGACACCATTTCTTTTCATAGCATCCACATTGTTCATCACCTTCGTCATACTGCTCAAGAGGCTGAAATGGCGTGAATACGCAGTATACCAGACGATATTGGTCATAATGGGCTTTCTGCCGGTCATTTTCTGTGCAGTCGGACTTGTTACTGCGATATGGCCCAGCATATTTTCAGCATTTTACTCATTTCTTACTGTAACAGGGATGTTCATATTCGGAGATAAGAAGTATAAGGATGAGCTTATCAAGCGGTTCCATCTATAACGGGAAAAATCAGTGCGGAAGAATCTCTGTAAACACGAAATAGGAAATGACGATCTGAATCAATATTATTAGCGGAATGCCGGACATAAAATACCAATGTCTGGTCTTGTGCCTGTATATGAGCATGGCTGAATAAACCCCGATAGAACCGCCGGCCGCTGCGATCATGAAAATAGTTGCTTCGGGAATGCGCCATTTTCTTTTGCGGGCTCTGTATTTATCTGCAGCAACCACGATAAAGCCTGTAAGATTTATGAGTGCAAGGGCAGCAAAAACAAAATCTGAATACATCTCTCAATCACCTTTATCCCTGTTTTGTTTATAGCCCGGGAGCCTGCAAGCATCAGGCCTGCAGGCTCACAAGCTGTCATATATGCTTTTTGTACAGCACCAGGCCTTGCTTTGCCAGCTTTTCCTCCCAGATCATTCTCAACAGATCCAGCTCTTCAGAGTAGTCTGTTTTTGACTCATCCTTGTCATACTCCAGATGCTCCAGTATTTCCATTGTGAAATTGTCACCGCCATATTCATTCCACTCCTTTTGAAGCTCCTTGTATGGATGGAATCCGCCTTGAAGCCTGACCAACGCACCGTTCATAACGCCTTTCAGGTCCTGGGTGGTCTGTATATGGCACTTACTATTCACCCTGCATCTGATAATAAATATGCCCATGGGTTTTTTCATTTGTTTATATTGCTCTGTCAATTCCTTTTTTCTTGCCTTGTCCATATTTCAGTACCCCATTTCCTTCAGTATCCTTGACAGTGTACTGAGACGTTCGCCGATAAGCTCGCTGTCATTGCTTAAAGCTTGGCTGAAAAGCTTTATGTCTTCGTTTATTTTTTCGTTGTCCGTGCATACTGCCACAGTCATTGCATCACCCTGAAGTCCGATACGGTCAATCACAGGTTTTTCGGGATCATACGAATTCTCATGCCTATAGGCGTCTTCCCTGAAATAGAGCATTGTCCGGCATACCAGAATGGACAGGTCCAGAACTCTGTGAAGGGGGAGCTCTTCTGACTGCCTGGACCATTTTTCTCCGGTGTATCGCCAGACCTTGGCTGATATGTCCACCCTGCCTCTGTCATTCCACTGGGCAAGCCCAAGAGAAAGGCCCTTGGCCTCACTGTTGTAAGCACTCCTGCCATCTACATTCTCATAATTTTCCGATACTATCACAGGCTTATGTTTTAATTCGGTTGGAATTTTCATTTTGATTGCTCCTTATTCTTTTATTTACATTTAGTGATTTAGTAAATAAGTAATTTAGTAAATCAGTAAGTACTAATATCTTAATACAAGAACTATTATTTGTCAAGAAGGTATGTTTTAACTGCGCTTTGGTATGTGATAGTGATTTTGAGAACAGATAGGGATATCATAAAATAATGTTGAAATGGCGATAAATAAGTGCTACAATTTGACTGTAGAGGAGGTGAAACGGTGAATACATCCGGTGACCACAATATTCTTGAAAGATTGGACTGTTATGTTGCTCATATTTCAGCATTTTATGCTGTCAAAGGGGGTACTATGTCCAAAAATGAATATTTGTGATCAGCGAGCTGGTGGATCATCGTTAACCTAATATTGTCAAAGCATATGCCCGGGTGATCGTTCAGCCCGGGCTTTTTATTCTGATGTCCGCACCGGAAAGGTTTGAAGATATGCTCCAAAGGCCTTCCTGTAGGCAAAATATCCTGATATTTTTCACTGTATATTTTATGATAAACAGCCCGGGTCACGGAACACCATCCGCCGACTCGGTTTTTTTGTTGAGGTGGATCAATGCGTGGAAAGGTTTTGTTTCCCTGGGACGAAACAGCCTATCGTGTCAGGGTAGTATTATGACCGCAGAGACACCGCCGTCAAGGACGATTTTAAAGAAAGTTTGAAACCCGGGCATGAAAGGAGAAGAAATGCTTGATATAGCAGTAAAGGATCTAAATAAGTATTACGGAAGCAACCATGTGATAAGAGGGATCTCATTTGAAATAAAAAGAGGAAGCAAGGTCGGACTCACAGGAAGGAACGGGTCGGGCAAATCGACGCTGCTCAAGATAATTGCCGGCCTGGAAGGGTATGAGAGCGGAAATGTCAGCAGGGCATCAGGTACAAGAGCAGAGATACTTGAGCAGATACCTTCTTTTAAAGAAGGAAGTACTGTCGATGACGTTCTGCATAGCGCTTTTGCCGATATCCATGATATTTTTGATGAGATGCGGGGCCTTGAAGCCAGGATGGCTGCATGCGCCGAGGCTATACAGTCCGGTCAGACGTATGAGCGGAGCGAAGAGGCCGGAGGGCAGTGCGTGGATGCTGATGAGCGGTATGAAGATATAAGTGAGGGGCACGGAGAGGCCGATTGGCGGCTCGGGGCAGCAGATAAGCTATATGAGAAACTGTTATCCCGATACGGCAGGCTGCAGACGTTATATGAATCAAAGGGCGGTTATGATATCGAGAGCAAAATAGACAGGGTATGCAGCGGAATGAGGATAGATGCGGAAATGCGGGAAAAGGAGTTTGCTGTTTTGAGCGGCGGTGAGCAGACAAGGGTGAACCTTGCCAGGATACTTTTAATGGATGCTGACATCCTGCTGCTCGATGAGCCGACGAACCACCTCGATCTTGGATCGATGCAGTGGGTGGAGGAGTTTCTGGCCGAATTTGCCGGGACAGTCCTTGTGATCTCACATGACAGATGTTTTCTGGACAATGTGGTAACTTCGATCATCGAGCTTGATTTCAATGGTGTCAGCTTCTATGAAGGCAATTATAGTTTTTATGCGGAGGAAAGGGTGCGTCGATTCAACCTGCAAAATGAAAAATATGAACAGCAAACAAGAAAGATAGAGCAGCTTGAAGCGGCAGCAAAAAGGATGCATGAATGGGCCAGGGCCGCGGACAGCGGAGCCTTGCATAAAAGAGCCTTTGCTATAGAAAAAAGGATAGAGCGGATGGAAAGAGTCGAAAGGCCCGTGACAATGAAAAAAATAACTTCCGGCTTCAGAGAAAACGGGCATACAAGTGAAGTTGCAGTCATTTTCAATGATATATACAAAGCTTACGGCAGCAGGACTTCGCTAAAGGGTATCGACCTGATAATCCACAGAAAGGACAGGATTGCATTGATAGGTGCCAATGGGTGCGGTAAGTCAACACTGATCAAAATACTGACAGGAGAAGAAACGCCGGATCAGGGATATGTGAAAATAGGCAACAGTGTCAGGCCCGCATATCTGCCGCAGGTCATCGAATTTGAAAACAACACGGCCACTGTGCTGGAAACGGTCAGGTACGAATTGGAGACCAATGAGGAGAGAGCCAGAAAAATATTGGCCCGGTTCCATTTCAGAGGAAGTGACGTGCTAAAGACGACAGGAAACCTGTCGGGAGGCGAAAAGAGCAGACTGAAGCTATGTCTGCTAATGCAGCAGGATATAAACCTGCTGATATTGGATGAGCCGACGAACCATCTGGATATACAGTCAAGAGAATGGATCGAGGAGGCATTGTCCGGATATAGCGGGACTATACTGTTTGTTTCACATGACCGGTATTTCATAAACAAGTTCACGGCCCGTGTCTGGGAACTGAAAAATGGCATCATAACCGACTTTGACGGCACTTTTGCCGAATACGTCCAATGGCTGTCTATGACTGCAAGCAGGGAGAAGGATGCTCTGTCCGGCCGAACAGCGGTCAAGGGATCGGAGATAAATGCGGATTCACGCTGCAAGGCTTCCCGTGAAGGGAGAAAGCCGGATAGAGACCGCCGCAGCAACGGAGCGCCTGTGATCAAAAGCGCCAGTGAAATAAGGGCTTGTGAAGAGAGGATCAGTTCAGCCGAATCGCTGCTGAGCAAGCTGAATCAAGAAATGGAGGCTTCAACAAGTGACTTCGAGAAGCTGAATGAGCTATTTGTTCAAAAGCAGGAGATAGAGGATGAACTGGAGATGCTGTATAACAAGTGGGGAGAACTGACCTGCTGAGCTTTTAATGAATGCAGGACCAACCAGATCATTACCTTACATTATGGAGCCGGCGGGGTGGAATCGCCCCACCCCGACCAGCTGATTGTTCCTTAATAAGGTCACATGCTTCACTGTGCTGATGCTGCATTGATTATTTCCCCGACCGCAGCATGGACATCCTCAAGCTTGACGGACATCCGTACTTTCTTGTCCCGGGTGACGATCTCGACTTCGCCTTTTCCAAGGTTGCGGCTGCTTGCAATGAGCCTGATGGGAACGCCCAACAGATCGGCGTCGGCAAACATGATGCCTGCAGCAGCGTTACGGTCATCAAGCAGCACTTCATATTTGCTGCCCAGCTCTTCATACAGCCTGAGGCCGGTCTGCCGCACTTCATCATTGGTGCTGTTCAGAACGCAGATATGGATCTGCCAAGGAGACACAGACATCGGCCAAATCGGTCCGTAATCATCATGGCTGGCCTCTATTATGCTGGCAAGAAGCCTTCCCACGCCTATGCCATAGCAGCCCATGACGGGATGCTTTTGCTTTCCGTCGGCGTCAGTGTAGGTCATGTCCATACTCTTTGTGTACTTGGTACCAAGCTGGAATATGTTGCCCACCTCGATGCCGCGGCTCAGCTTCAGTTTTCCGCCGCACACGGTACAGATATCTCCGTCATTCGCCCTTGACACGTCGACATATCTGTCGGGCTTTATATCTCTTGTCATGCTTATGCCTTTTACGTGGTGATCGGGCTTGTTGGCGCCGCCGATAAGGCTGTTTTCGCCCTCAAGTGACACATCATACAAAACATCTGCTTTGGCAGAATCAAAGCCGACTGCGCCTATAAAACCGAAGCAAAGGTCGATGCTTTCGTAATCTGCATAAGGGAACACCTCTGCTCCGACGATATTTCTCAGCTTTGCCTCATTGACCTGCAGATCTCCGCGTATAAATACGACCAGAGGCTTCTTGCTGCCTTTGACTGCAAAGACTGCGGCCTTCATCAGTTTGTCGGGGGTAGTGCCAAAGAAGCCTGCCAATGACTCGATGTCCTTTATATCCGGAGTGTAGACCTCCTCAAGGGGCTGCTCTGCCGATGGCTCATGCCTTACCTGTGAAACAGCGATTTCTGCATTGGCCTTGTAGTCACATTGCTCACAAATCACTATTGTGTCCTCGCCCGCTTCAGTCAACAGCATGAACTCATGAGAGACCTTTCCGCCCATCATGCCGCTGTCGGAACCCACCGACACCACCTGCGGGAGTCCGGCTCGTTCAAAGATCCTGTGATATGCCTCCAATGCCCTCTGGTAATACTGTTCCAGATCCTCCTGCGAGGTGTGGAAGGAATAAGCATCCTTCATCGTGAATTCCCGGACCCGTATCAGGCCGCCCCTGGACCTTGGCTCATCCCTGAACTTGGTCTGGAGCTGATATATCATGAAAGGGTATTTGGTCCAGGATCTGGCCTCGCTTCTGGCCAGATGGACTGCCGCCTCTTCATGTGTCATGCCCAGCAGCATGTCATGGCCTGTCCTGTCCCTGAACCTGACAAGCTCGCTCCCGACGCTGTCATAGCGTCCCGACTCCATCCAGAGCTCTGAGGGGAGGACCACAGGAAACAGGACCTCCTGACCGTCGATACTGTCCATTTCCTCCCGTATGATTTTCTCTATCTTGTCTGCGATCCTCTTTGCAGGCAGCAGCATCGAGTAGATACCGTTGGATACCTGCCTGACATACCCGCCGCGAAGCAGAAATATGTGGCTTGCCAGCGTTGCATCGGCTGGTTTTTCTTTAAACCGGTCACCTAATAGTTTACTTAACAGCATTTTCACACTATTCCTTTTCTAGGATTTTCAACAGTTTATCACCGTCAGGAGATATCTGTCAAGGATGGCGCTCCGGCATATAGATACGTGATACAATAGGCAAAAAAGGGCATGGTTGATAGAAAACTGCATAGGCGATATAAAAGTAGTAAAGGAGGTGTCCATTTACAGCAGCTTTCTTATAGTAAAGTTATCTTCAAGCAGGACCCAGTTTTCGGGATAGGGGTAACCCAGTGCCCAATAGCTTATACCGCCGAGGTTATACTCTTTTGCGGTATCAAACTTCGCCTGGGCGCTTCGGGCATCCTCGAACCACACCTCATGCTGCCGGCCCTGTTCATCCCGGTACCGGTAGAAGGGTGATGCGGCAACCGGATCATACTGTATATTGACACCGTATCTGATGGCCCTGTCCCTGGCTTCCTTATTGCTGAAGGTTTCGGCCTCCTGTCCCTGGACGTGGGGAAGCAGCCAATCCCGGGCGTAGATCTGGAAGCCCATGAAAATCTTATATCGCGGCATGACGGAAACAGCATAGTCGAGTACCCGTCTGATCTCATTCAATGGAGAAATGGCACGCGGCGGACCCAGACGATAGCCCCACTCATAGGTCATCAGAACGACAAAATCCAATATCCGGCCATGGGCAGGATAGTCGTGGGCAGTGTACAGCAGACCGGTCTGCCCGGCGCTCACCTTTGGCGCCAGCGAGCTTGAAACAAAATAGCCCAGCGGATGCAGGCGGTCGACAGTTCTCTGGATGAATCTGTTATAGTTTTGCCTGTCTTCAGGAAGCACATTTTCAAAATCGACATTCAGTCCCATGTAACCCTTCTGATCTATGATGCGCAGTATATTATCGATCAGCCGTTCTGATACTTCCGTGCTGCTGAGGACAGCGTGAGCGACGTTTTCTCCAAGTTCGGTCGAAGTAAAATTGTTGATGGACATCATAGGGACTGCTCTTTCAGCATATGCTGCATTTATTGCAGGAAGGTCGTCTATTGGCTCCATAGAACCATCTTCTCTGATCCTGTAGGCAAACGGAGAGGCGTATGTCAGATGACGGCCGACACTTCTGACGATAGGGGCTGCCTGCTGTCCCAGGATGTAGATAAATCCATTGACATCCATGACTCGCCTTTGCTTGATGGGGATGATGAGCTCATTGCCGGGATAGATCAGGTCCGGGTTCGTGATGTTATTTACTGTCATCAGCGTCCGGAGTGAAACATTGTATCTTTGAGATATCAGATAAAGTGTTTCTCCCGGCTGTACTCTATGCCGCGGAGCAGGAATATAGAGCACATCCCCGGGTGAGATCCGGTTGGGGTCTGTGATCTGGTTGCGCCGGATGATCGACTGCAGAGGAACTCTATAGGTTTGAGAAATGCTCCACAGAGACTCCCCTGTCCTGACGGTGTGATATGTGTCTTCTGTAGGTATCACAAGAGCCTGGCCGATAACCAGACGATTGGGGTATGTCAAATCGTTTGCATCTATTATGCTTCCCGTTGAAACACGATAAAAGTTGGCAATCGTCCACAGCGACTGTCCGGAGCTGACGACATGAATGATCATTGCAACGTACCTCTATTTATTCGATACATCCATAATATTCACCGGGACGATGATTTGTTACGAATGACAGGGATATGGCGGGCAGGCCGTAAGTTATGTCATGCCCCTTTTTTGTTTATGTTAATCTTTTATACATATTTGCATTTTTGATAAAATAAAATGAACTTTTTGCCTGCACAGACACTCTTATATGTATAAGGGGGGAAGTGGATGGATACAGCGTCGCTGCTGAAACGGGCCCGGTCAGGCGACAAGGATGCGCTGGTCGCGCTGATCATGGCCAAAAAGGATGAATACTACCGCCTTGCGTACACATACACCGGAAACAGGGAAGATGCACTTGATTGCCTGCAGGATATGACGGTCAAAGTATTCGATAATATCAGAAAACTCAGGAATGCTGATGCTTTTTACTCCTGGAGCAAAACGATCCTTGTCAATTTATGCAGGGCATTGCTTAGAAAAAAGGGCAGGGTCATTGTTCTTGATCACATTGTGGAAGAAGCATGCCATGAGGATTATTCAGCAAGGGAAGAAAGGCAGGATATACTTGATTGTCTTAACCGTCTGAGCAGTATCCATCAGGAGGTCATCAAGCTCAGATATTTTATGGATATGGATTATGAAACGATCGCCAGAGTATCCGGTATTCCTGTGGGGACAGTCAAATCAAGGATATCCGGTGGTATGACCAGGCTTAGGGAGTTGTTTGGAGGTGATTATCGTGGATAGGGTCGAGGAGGTTTTAAAGGACAAAAGGGCAGAGATCGAAAAGACAGAAGCGCCTGCTGAAATGGAGCAGCTGCTGAAACAAGCCCTGCAGGGCAGGAGGAGAAGGATCAGCTTCAGACCTGCAGCTGCAGCTTTGATCGCGGTGCTGATCTTCACATACAATTTTGACGTACTGGCATACTACGGCAAAAAAATCACCGGTTATGACCACATGACTGTTGGTGCGCTCGGCAGGCTCAATGAAGAGGGAAGAGGCCAGCAGATAGGCAAGTCCTGCTTGTTCAGCAATGGAGTGGAAGTAACGATAGACGGGATCATGTTTGATGATAATGAGCTTGTTGTTTTTTACAAGGCCCAATACAGTGGCGGAAAGCTGCAGGAGATTTTGGGGTCGAACCTGCCGCGGCTCCACATCAACGGGATAAAGCCTTTTGGATATCACAGCAGCCAAGGAAAAGGAATATTTATCGATGACCATACCATGACTTATATTCAAACTATGGAATCCCCGGGGTTCTATGAGAAATGGCTTAAGCTCGAAATAAGTATGATTATCGACAATAAAACTGAGATACGGTCGGTTAGATTCGTACTGGACAGGGCCAATGCGATGGACAGGACAGCAAGACTGGTGCTGAAGGCAGAAGCCGGTCTGGGAGACTATAAGGTCATTTTTGATGAATTTACTGCATCGGCAATGAGTTCGCAGCTTAATGGGAGGATCATCCCACAGACCGATGAAGCCCGGAAGGCTTTCATGCCTGAAACGGCAGAAAGAGGTATAGGAATACCTCATTTGGAGTTCGACATAGTTACGGATGTTGGTGAAGTGACTCAGTTTTCCGGAGGGATGAGCATCTCGGGCGGCCATATAACGTTTACCGAACAGGGCGATGCTTTGCCGGAGGGTTTCAGGACACTGCAGATTCGCAATATAAGGATGGATTCACTGAAGCTTATAGACAAGGCAGTCGATCTGAGCATGGACAGGGATGGCATACCTGTCGCAGAAGATCTGACTATAAATAGGGTCTATCGGGATGGTACAGACTTGTGTCTGGCGATCTCCAGCAGGGGCATACCTGAAATAGGCCTCTTTAGCGGAGAAGAGCAACTGGAACAGGTCAATTATGATGAATTTGAGCTGGAACAGGAAAGCGCACAACCTGTGGAAAGAGTGTTCAGGTTCAGGCAAAACGAAGAAACAGCAGATGATGCCGGACTTGAGCTGAAAATAAAATATATACGTTATACCATGATCACAGCCGACACGATCGATATACCAGTAGAATGAAAAATGCGTTATAACGAGGCGATAGATGTCACCTGCTTCGTGAGTATATTTATCGCCTCGTTGAAACGCTCAGAGGTTAGAAAATTTTTATACAATCGAAAAATTTTCTTTGAAAAATGCGTTATAATGTAAAAGGGTGGTTGAATTGGCTGAACTCAAGAAAACCTTCATTGAGAGACGAAAAGGACCTGATGCCGTAGTCAAGGCTGTATGGTGGACTACCGGCATTAGCTGGCTGCTGTTCATTACAGCGGCAGTATTTTTCGAGACAGCGATGCCGGAAACCGAGACTTTTTTCGACCGTCAATTTAACGTATCGATAAGGGATTACTGGAATGAGAATGTACTTCAGTATGTGTTTTTTATTTTAGTATTGAATCTGGCTGTTTGCATCATTGGTTTCATATTCAATATGGCAAGGCATAAAAGGAAAACCGATAAAATAAGCAAATCCATATTGATCCTTGGGAGTATGGCATTTGCAGGAATACTGTGGTACCTGTTCAGGTGAATACACAGCAGGAATCAGAGGGCTGCAGTAAAATCATGCAGTCTTTTTCCATTTATATGGAACATTTTGCTATACAAAGCTATCTAACATATAAAAGTACTTAAAGTAAGATCATCCACAGAGAAGGAATAATGGTATGACGGTAAAGGCTGTAAAAAACCATAGTTTTGTGATATTATTGACGGCAGCTTTACTGCTTGCAGCAGGTCTGATTGTTTTTATTCTAAGCAGCAGCAGTCTTGGGAACAGCGACATGGGATCGAAAGTTGACATAACCGGTAGTACGGAAGCCTGCAATACTGCAGAAGATGCGGATGAACCGGATGAATCGGATAAACCGGAAAGTCAGGAAAGAGATCTGACTGCAGCAAAGGTAAACGATACGACTGCTGGCGTGAGGTATATCCAGGTCGCCGGGAAGCAATGCATTATAGATTTTGATGAGAGCTTTGCCGGCATTTTCATTGAGAATGGCAGTGATATTTATAGATACGATGTTGGTGAGGGAACTGTGATAGTAAGCGATTGTATTGCTGACATCGATGGGGATGGGGCTGATGAGATACTGCTCATAACGGGAGATGCCGGTCAGGAGTATGGTTCTGATTTTTGGATACTGAGGCTTGAAATGACAGGTGGGGAAGTAAGCGTCAGTGATACGGACAGGATCAGCCTCAAGGCTTTCAATCCCTGGAAGGTTCAGACCTGCGATGTGGACGGAGACGGTATGCCGGAAGTGTCCTTCGGCGTTTACAAGACATCCAGGTTCCACCCTGTAATGGCCAAACGGCCCTTCATTTATGACCTGCATGAAAACGGCATTTCTCCCAAATGGCGCGGATCAAGGCTTTCAAGGCCCTTTGATGATTACATTTTTTCGGATATAAACTCCGATGGCGCTGATGAGATCGTATCGATAGAGCATCTGGCCGATGGAAGAAAGGCTGTCAATTCCTATGCGTGGAAAGGCTTTGGCTTTGAAGGTATTGGCGAAAGCTGTGCCTATGATGACATCCTCAGCATCAGGGAGAGTGAGTCAGAGGGTGAAAGTGTGCAAGCTATAGAAGCCTGTGTGATGGTTGACGGACAAGAGAAGTGGATCAAGCTGATCCATGACAATGATGTTTTATTGGTTGCAGAGGATCGATGAGGGAGTGAGTTGGGTGCAAACTGCATTTGGCATGAGTGTGCCCGAGATGATAATTCTAGGAAAGAGAGTGGAGTGTAAATGACGGTAAAAAGAGTTTTTGCAGCTGTCATGGTAGCGGTACAGATGATGGTGTGCGCAGTGACACTGACAGCATGTACTTTGTCTGTAGAACTGCCGGAAAAGAATGAAGGAAAGCAGGCGGAGGATCTGCCTGATGACAAGCAGACGACCGGCGACGCAGAGCATAGCGGAGATAAGGCCGGAACAGATGGAGATAAAGCTGGGGCAGATGGGGATAAGGATACGGGTGCGGTGCCGGTGGGTATCTTTCCGAAGTTTGCAGCCGAAAGGGAGAGAAAATACATCGATGTGGAATGGAAGCCCGTAAGCTATGAGAAAAATGTTGCTCCATACAAAGTGAACAAGGATCTTTCCAATGTGGAAAACGCAGGCCAGTTCGGCAGATTTTCTGACCGGCAGCTGGAGTTGCTCTCTGAAAACGGGTTTGTGGTAATACCATCGGAACAGGAGCAGCTTTTCTACATTTATGAAAGGAATGAATATCTGAGGCTTCCCAGCCTCATAACAACTGATTCGGTGCTTCAGACCTATCATATATTTTTCGACTATTCACTAAGGACCGTTGAATTGAACTATTTGCTGGAGCATCTCGAGCAGCTCACCGACAGTATGCTGAAAAAATCCATCGGACTGTATGGGAGCATCAGTAATCCGGAAGTGAAAGCCGCAGCACTCAAGAATATTGCTTACTTTGCTGCAGCACAGATCGCATTGGAGAAAGAGCTGCCAAAGGACATCCCGAATGAGGCCCTTGAGCTGGCGAGGGCTGAATACAGTCTAATAACTGCCGCAGATAACTTTGTACCATCTCCGATCTTCGGATTCAAGCTGGATTACAGCCAGTATAAGCCCAGAGGTCATTATACCAGGAACCATTCTTTTGAAAGATTCTTTAAAGCAATGATGTGGTATGGTCAGGCACCGTTTCCGTTGCTTGATGATAAGGGTCAGCTTGTTGTGTCTGAAACACTGCAGGCGATGCTCATTACCTGCTGTATTTTTACAGAGGGAAGCGGGACGCCGGATGCAGAGCTATGGGAGAACATATATGATCCCACGGTATTCTATGTCGGAAGCGCTGATGACCTTACGATATACCACTATAAAGACATGATTGTCAAGGTATATGGCAGCTCGCCCGATCCGGAAACCTTTACAGACAGCACAAAGCTGAAACTGCTGCTGGAGGAGACGAAAAAGCTGCCTCAGCCAAAGATCCAGGCGGATTGGGTCGAGGAACTGAATGGTGTGGACACTCCTGTTGGACAGCAGTTCAGATTTATGGGACAGAGGTACATTCCCGATTCTGAGATACTGCAGAAATTGTGTGAGGCTATCATCAGGCCTTTCCCCAAAGGACTTGACGTCATGGGGGTTCTTGGCTCAGACAGGGCTTATGAAATACTGACGAAAACATATGATGAGGATAAAAAATGGCCGGAATACCCGAAAAAATTCAATGATATGAGGGAGAAATTTACGGCACTGCCTGACCAGACCTGGCGGTCCAATATATATTATGGATGGCTGTGGGTGCTGAAGGGTTTCCTTGCTCCTTTCGAAAAGGGTTACCCGTCATTCATGACAGGTGAAGCATGGCAGGACAAGTCGCTCAATACGGCTCTTGCCAGTTGGTCGGAATTAAGGCATGACACCATACTGTACGGCAAGCAGAGCGGCGCAGAGATGGGCGGAGGCGAAGAGATACCGTTTGTCAGGGGATATGTGGAGCCAAATATCGAGGTTTATAGCAGGCTTCTCTGGCTGACCCGATACTCAAGGGAGAATCTGCATGCCAGAGAAATGCTGAGTGAAGACATGAAACTCAGTATGGAACGATTTGAAAAGCTGCTTCAGTTCCTGATAGACTGTTCTGTCAAGGAGCTCAGAAATGAAGAGCTCACAAGGGAGGAGTATGACCGGATCCTGTTCTATGGCGGTGAATTGGAGCGCTTGACAAGCTCTTGTACCGATGAGGGTGTCAGATGGTTTGAGATCACATCCGAAACCGATAAAAATATGGCGGTCATAGCCGATGTTCATACCACCCCGGGCTATTATCTGGAAGAGGGGGTAGGAACCGCGTCCGAGATATTTGCAGTGGTTCCAATAGGCGGAAAGCTGTATCTGACAAGGGGAGCCGTTTTCAGCTATTATGAGTTCGTAAGCGATACCAGACTGACGGATGAGGAGTGGCAGAAGGCGTTAAAGGAGAAAAAGCAGCCGCCCCTGCCCGTATGGACAGAATCCTTTACTGATGTGGACGGAGTGAAGGCTGAGATTCCCATGCCTGTTGATACATTCGATTAAGGCTGTTTGCGCGCAAATCATGACATTTATTTGAAGGTCTTTTTATCAGATGATATACTGATGGAAGATTTAAGAAATAGATGTGAAGGGGGAGGATTATGTTCATAGTTTTTGGATGGGGACGGCAAACGTTAAAAAGCTTCGGACCTGTTCTGAAATACCATTGTGATCACTGTCATAATGAAAAGCATTGGGTCTTGTATTGTAAAAGAACATGGTTCACGCTGTTTTTCATACCGATAATTCCTTATTCCACTGAATATCTGATGCTGTGTCCTATCTGTAAATACGGTGTTAAGCTGGAAAAGGACAAATTTGAAGAATATAAGGCTATTGCACTTTGCAATACGGATCTGATAAATAAAGCCATCACCCAGCAGGAGCATGCGGCTAGAATGGATGAGCTGCTCTCACCGACATTGAACAAGAATACTGATGATGCCGATTGGGCTGGTAAGACTGAAACTCAGAAGAATTACCTCAGGCAGCTTAAGGAGATAGAGGAGGAAAGGGCTGCCAGGGCGGCGATGTCAGCAGGCAGCCAGGAGCCTGCATATACGGAGAGCACAACTGAAGAGGCGGGTGGAAATTGATTTGAAAAACTCATATACGAAGGTAATGCTGTATTCTATCACACATTTGCTGGTAGATCTGGCTTGTGCGTACTTGCTTTTCAGTAAGATATTTGATACCAAGCAGTGGCTATTATGTGTCCTGTTGTATAATTTCTGTGCTTTTGCGCTGCAGATGCCTATCGGGCTTCTTGCCGACCGTTGGAACCGAAATGCAGTATGTGCAGCTATAGGCTGCATACTTACAGCTGCAGCGTATGGATGCTGGGATCTTCCGATCATAGCAGCACTTATGGCAGGAGTCGGAAACGGTATGTTCCATGTCGGCGGGGGTATCGATGTACTGAACCTGAGTCAAAAAAAGAGCGGACTGCTGGGAGTATTTGTGGCGCCGGGTGCTTTCGGACTGTACATTGGGACCATATACGCAAAGCAGGGTGTGGACACGGCTGCTTACATTGTATTGGCGCTGCTGTTGATGGCATTGTTGACATTACTGCTGCAGTACGCTCCCGGACGGACATTTAGATCTGACAATGAATCGTTGTCATTCCAAACGAAAAGCCTTGCCGATACTGCAGGACAAAACGATCTTAGGGCTGCAGCGGCGGCTGGCGCCATGGCATGCATGTTCTTGGTGGTATGCCTTAGGTCATATGTGGGCATGACACTTTCCTTCCCATGGAAGGGAGAAGGCTCCTGGGGACTAATACTGGTTTGCGCCGTTGTCCTGGGGAAAATAGCAGGAGGTATACTTGCCGATGTATTTGGCGCTTTGAAAACAACAGCGGCATCCCTTGGCCTGGCAGCGATACTGTTCCTGTTCAGCGGATATCCGACATCCGGTATAGCGGCAGTTTTTCTTTTTAATATGACGATGCCGATAACATTATGGGCGGTAGCCAGGATATTGCCCGGCAGCAAGGGGTTCACATTCGGGCTCTTGACCTTTGGACTGTTCCTTGGCTTCATTCCTGTGTATCTGGGCACAGACCCGCTGCTATCAGGCGGGGGCGGCTTTGCTGCAGCTACTGTGGTTTCACTTGCGTTGCTTTGCGCAGGACTTATTATAGCGCGATCAGGATGGGTCAAGTCAAAGTCGGCTATGGGCGATCCTGCACTAGAAAATCCATCCATTGACGATAAAGGATGAAGAACTGCGCAGGAAGCTCCATTGATGGTGTGGGACGATTAAATATGAGAAAATGGAAAGGTTGTTTGTTATGAGAAAGGAAGTATTATTCAGATTTGCGGCCGGGATTTTTACATTTTTTATGTTGCTAATATTAAACTGCCCTGTTTCAAATGCCGATGTTGCCTGGGAGCCGGAGGATGACTTCTACAGGAAACATGCCGATGAGTGCCGTTTGGTCCGCAAAGAGGATCTGCTGGCAAACGGACCGGAGGGAAAGGTAACAGTGTGGCAAAGTCCTGTTTCAGACAGGGAAGTCGGGACAAAAGAGAATGGCAGCAAGGTTTATGTAGAATTCGTATATAAGGACAAACGCGGGTATGAATGGGGCATTGTTTCCATAGGCGGCGGCAAGACAGGATGGGTCCCCATGGATTATCTTATAATTGAGCCGGGATTAAAGAATTTCTACAACAAGCACAGTGAAGAATTCAGGGACGGCTATGATGATTTCATACCGCCGGAGGGTGTGGAGACGGTCTATTTTTGGAGCTATCCGGGCTCTGGAAAAGTAATGAATAAGATGGTCGTAGATCCTGAGGACTCAATCGGAATCAGTACGTCATATACGGATAAGGATGGAAGGCAGTGGGGTCATGTGAGCTACTTCCGACAGGCTGAAGGCTGGATATGTATGAGTGATCCTTCAAATCACCAAATTCCTGTTAATGAAGAAGATGCAGCCGGTGTCGTCATGCCGCCTGAACCGACAGAGATCATTAAACCCCAGTCTGATGGAACCACAATATTAGCACTGGTGGCAGTGCTGATAGCGGCAGTAGTTGTGGGTACAGTTGTTCTGGTACGGGTTCTATATAGAAAAAAGACAACCGAAGCGGCAAATCCGGACAAGGCATCGGATGATATAAAATAAGAGGGGTGAGATGATGAGCAGGGCAGGTGCTGTGGGCTTTGATATCTTCATAAGCCTTGGGATCTCTCTTGGTTTGACGCTTGTTTTGGAGCTGGCCTTCGCGCTGATCTTCAGAGTCAGGCAGAAGAAGGAACTGCTGCTGGTATGCCTTGTAAACATCATCACAAACCCGGCCGTTGTATTTCTATATTACCTGGCAGCCTATGCCGGTGATATTGCTCAAACGCTTGTGCTGATAATACTTGAGGTGCTGGCGGTAGTTGTCGAGGCATTATTCTATAAGACGTACGGTGAAAAGATCCGCCATCCTGTTTTACTTGCGGTGGGTGCCAATGCCTTCTCTTTTTTCGTTGGAAAAGCGGTCAATATGCTTGTTCATATTTGATTGAAGGACCATGGGAGAATGAAGTATAAGAAAGAGGTGGATATTATGAGGAGACCATTTAAAAAAGGCTTTGTAGTATTATGCACAATTGGTGCCATCATTGCATCATATTGCAGTCCTGTATACGCGGATGCCGTATATGAGCCCAGTTTGATGGATATGCCGGTATCGGTGTATATTATAGCTCTTCTGATCATTGCGGTGGTGGTTACAACAGTACTCATAATACGAAAAAACTGGAGAAAAAATCGTAATACCGGCAATGGCCGGGAAACGGATGGCAGCAAAGAAGACAGTGTAAACGACAAGACCTGACTTGAATAATTCAGTTGAACTGTGAGTTGTAAAGTTCAGCGTAGACACGGTCCAGCTTCATCAGTTCCTCATGATTGCCCTGCTCCACGATCCGGCCGTCCTTTATGACCAGAATCCTGTCGGCATTGCGGATAGTGGACAGCCGGTGGGCTATGACAAAGCAGGTCCGGCCCTGCATCAGCTTCCGCATGGCCTTCTGGATCTGCTGCTCAGTCCTTGTGTCTACATTAGATGTGGCCTCGTCCAGTATCAGCATCTTTGAATCCAACAGCATTGCCCTGGCAATAGTAAGCAGCTGTTTCTGCCCATATGAGATATTTATACCATCGTCGCTTAAAACAGTGTTGTAGCCATCAGGCAGCTGCATGATGTAATTGTGTATCCTGGCAGCCTTTGCGACGGCTGTGACGTCATCCAGTGAGGCGTCCTTCTTCCCGTAGGCAATATTTTCGAAAATAGTCCCATGGAACAGCCAGGTGTCCTGTAGTACCATCGAGTAAGCGAGACGTAGGCTTTTGCGGGTTACAGAGCAGATGTCCCTGCCGTCGATGGAGATCGTCCCGCGGTCGGGGTCATAGAATCTCATCAGCAGGTTTATGATGGTTGTCTTGCCTGCGCCGGTAGGTCCTACGACAGCGATGAGGCTGCCTTCCTCTGCTTTTATGTTCAGATCCCGGATTATGGGGCGTTCCGGTGTATAGCCGAAGCATACATCCTTCATTTCGACTTCTCCCTTTACATCATCAAGAACGACAGCCCCGTCCATATCTTTTGGCTCCGGTTCTTCATCGATCAGCCGGAAAATGCGTTCAGCAGCGGCAAAGGAGGACTGCAGCTCACTGAGGATATTGGCCATTTCGTTTATTGGTCCAGAGAATTTCCGTGAATACAGCACGAAGGATGACAGATTGCCCAGCGTAATGCGGCCGAAGAGAAACAGCAGCGCTCCGAATACACTGATGAGAGCAAGGGAGAGGTTATTTATCAGATTGACCGACGGCCCCATCATGCTGCTGTAATACTCTGCATTGTAGTATGAATCCACTGCTTCCTTGTTTTTTTCGTCAAACCTTTTTAGTATCGATTTTTCCTGATTATAGACCTTGATGGTCTTCTGCCCTGATATGACCTCTTCAACAAAGCCGTTGAGCTCACCAAGCTTTGCAGAACGTTTTCGGAAAAGAGGCCGCACCTTGTCTGTCATATATTTAGTCAGTATTATGGATACTGGGATGGTCACTGCAAATACAAGGACGAGAGCAGGGGAAATATAGAGCATCATTGCAAGTGATCCGACAACTGTGAACAGACTGGTAAAGATCTGCAGCAGATCATTCGAGAGAGAAGCGTTGACCGTATCGATATCATATGATATGCGGCTGATGATCTCTCCGGTCTGATTACTGTCAAAAAAACGCACAGGCAGCCCGGCCAGGCTGTTGAACACATCGCTTCTCATCTTGAAGATGACTTTTTGGCTGAGGCGGATCATCAGAACTGACAGAATGTATGCCAACAAGGACGATACTACATAGAAAATAATCATCAGTGCGCAATAGAAGAACACCCTGTCAAACCTGGCCATGCCCGGGCCGCTGCCGATGGAATCGATGGCATACCCTGAGAGCATAGGCCCCAGGAGGGACAGCAGATTGCTGGCAACTGAAAGAAAAATGGCAAGCAGGCCCATCCACTTATATCGGTAAAGATATTTCCACAGCCTGAACATGATCCTTTTTGTGTCTCTAAATGTTATCCTGCGCTTGCCGCCGCTTTTATTGTAATTGCCATCACTGCCTGTCCCGGGCCCGCGTCCGCCGCCGATGCCGTGACTGCCTCCATAGCCGCGGCCTGGGCCGAAGCTCGACGAAATACCGCCCTGTTTACTGTGTAATGAACTAGACAACAGCTTCATCCCCCATCTGTGAAGCATATATCTCATGATATTCACTGCATTTTTCAAGCAGCTCCTTGTGGGTCCCATACCCCAGAGCTTTGCCGTCTTCAAGTACCAGGATGTGGTCGGCGTGCATTATAGAGCTTATCCGTTGCGCGATCAATATGGTGGTCGTATCCTTCATGTTTTCATTTAGCGCTCTCCTGAGAAGGGAATCGGTTTTGTAGTCCAGAGCGCTGGAGGAGTCGTCCAGTATCAGGATCTCCGGTTTTGCTGCCAATGCCCGTGCAATGAGAACTCTTTGTTTCTGTCCGCCGCTGAGATTTGCACTCTTTGTTGAAAGCATATGATCATATCCGTCCTTGAGGGAGTCGATGAATTCACTTGCCTGGGCGCATACCGCGGCGCTCTTCAGCTGCTCCCGGCTCAGACTGCGTCCGAAGGATATGTTCGAGGCGATGGTGTCGGCAAAAAGCACATCGTTCTGAAAAACTACGCCAAATTTTGTATGCAGCACATCTTGTGGAATGCCTCGTATATCATCACCGGAGATCCTGATGACACCTTCAGTGGGATCATACAGACGAAGCAGCAGCCGTATTATCGTGCTTTTACCGCTGCCTGTTCCTCCTATGATCCCCAGTGTTTCACCTCTTCTGAGTGTGAAGCTGATATCCTCCAGGCTGTTTTTGCCGGCTTTGTTGAATGCCTGTGGATCGCCGGCCGCATTACCTTGCCTAGCATGATATGAGAAAGCAACATGCTCGAAGGTTATATGGAACCCGTCATCCATATGATTTTCGGGTTCCAATGCAAGCTCCTCGCCGGCATCCAGTACCTGCCGGATCCTCTCGGCTGATGCGGTGCCCTTTGTGAAGATTACAAATAATCTTGTGATGGCGAGCATTGCATTCAATATTATTGTGAAGTATGTCAGAAATGCGATTATCTCGCCGGGTCTTGTCAGCCCGGCATTTATCCTGAATGCGCCTGCTATGATGACCAGGGTAAGCCCGAGATTCAATATCAGGTTCATTGCAGGGTTTGTCAGTGCCATGGCTGTGTTTGCTCTGGATTCATTTTCAACTACTTCTGTGTTGACTCTCTCAAACCGGCGCTTTTCATATTCAGTTTTTGAAAGAGCTTTGATCACCCTGATGCCGGCAATATTTTCCCGTACTGTGCGGACCAGCTTGTCAACTGACTTTTGGACTTCGGTGAACAGGGGGATGCCCTTCTTTGAAATAAAATATATCAGCAGTCCCATGAATGGAAGCGTGAGTATTAGGATCAGCGACAACACGGGCTCCAGCCCAAGAGTCACCAAAATGCCGCCAAGCAGCAGGATAGGTGCTCGAATGGCCAAACGCTGCATCATCCCGATCATGTGATGGATGTTGTATGTGTCAGAGGTAAGCCTGGATTGAAGGGAGGGTATTGTGAACTCATCGACCTGCTTGCAGGACAGATAGGATATTTTTTCAAAGAGGTCGTGGCGGATAGCTTGTGTTGCATTCCTGGCAACTCTGGAGGCCATCCTGTTGGCAATGACGTTGGTGATGAAGGCTGCCGCTGCACACAGAAGCATGATCCCGCCCCATATAAATACCAATGTGACATCGCCAAGAGGCACAATGTCATCGATGGTATAGGAGAGGATCCACGGAAGAAGCAGATCCATTATTGTGCCGGTGAACTTTATTGTTATTCCTGCGATCATCCGGGAGGTATATGGCTTTAAATATGATAATATTTTCTTCACATCGATCATCTTCCTTCAGGTCGGAGGATATTAGAAACATACTACTAATAGATAATTTTGTCAAATCCAACTTGTCTATTTTATGGGTTTCATAGTCAGGACAGATCCAATATGGCGCAGCCGGTGATTTTCTGAGATAATAAGCTCATGGGATCATAATTTCCACAAGCTATGGGGAGGATGTCATATGCGGGCTGTAGTGCAAAGAGTAAAGAAAGCAAGTGTCGCAATAAATAATGAAGTTGTTTCGGAAATATCCCAGGGACTCCTGATACTGGTCGGGGTCGGCAACGGTGACACCACTGCCGATGCTGATTATCTGGCTGAGAAGATCGCAGAGCTCAGGATATTTGAGGATGACGGCGGGAAGATGAACCTTTCGGTAAAGGATATAAGGGGAGGATTGCTGGCAGTTTCGCAGTTCACATTATATGGGGACTGCAGAAGGGGGCGAAGGCCGTCGTTTACCGATTCTGCAAGACCTGAACAGGCAAAGCCTCTGTATGAGTATTTTGTGGAGAAACTGAGCGAGATCGCCGCAACAGAAGTCAAGACCGGTGTGTTTGCGGCAGACATGGCAGTGAGTCTGGTCAACGACGGTCCGGTAACGTTGTTGCTGGACAGCGGGAAATTATTCTGAATATTTTTAAGCTGCGGCAGGAACCCTAACTGTACCGTTTACATAATGTATAGCAAATAAGTGTAAACGGAGGTAGGTATGAAGAGGGGTGTAGTACTATATTTGGAGGACAAAAGGAATCTGATGCTGCAGTTCGGATGCCTTTATACGTCCCTGAAGCATATACGGTCAGAGGATACCGATCTGATCGTATTTGGAACAAAGCAGGCTTTGAATAAAGTGCCGGAGGATTGCATCAAGGTTGAGTGCAAGCCTGCCAGCGACCAGCCTGTGTGGTTCAATTATCACTATATCAACTCAATAAGCTGCCTGACCGGTGAAGGTCTTGACTTTATCGATAACTACGACCTGCTGCTGCGTTCCGATGTGGATACCTTTCTTACACCGGCCTGGAACAGCTTTTATCCCGATTTCTATACTGTCGGCGGCGGTGGGTATGTCAATGATGAGGATACGAAAACCAGACTCAAAAACATTTCCAGCCTGTTCGGACTGAGACACAGGGGTTTCCACAATATTGGCTCCACCCACTACGGCTATGCACCGCTGGTACGGGATGTCTGTCGACTTGCGATGAAAGTGGCGCGGCATATATTCACCAGGGAATTCCCTGAAGGTGAAGAAGGGGCCTGGCCAGGTTGGTATAAAGGCGTTACCACCATGTATGCATCCGAGATCGCTGTCAATGATCTTGTTGAAAAATTCCGGATAGATAGGGACAAACTTGACTATTACAGTACTTCAGGCGAGTCTGTAAGCGCTCACCCCCATATTCACTGCTGGCATACCGATGATATGTTTTCAAAGTTCTGGTTCTGGGCCGGCAAGTATGACAATATGTCAACGGATGGCCTGGACCTTGACAAGATCAGAGATTACTGCCTTTATATTGCACTGAAATCGAGGCAGGATATGCCCTGGCTGGGGTAATGCCTCAGTCCTTGTGTGGGCGGAGCAAATCTCCGCCTTTCTTTTATGTTCGTTCCGGATCCTCATAATGGTACCAGATGATAACATGAAAAAATAACGAATTATGGTAACAAGATTTTATTTGTTTACATAATATTATAATGATACCTTTAAAAGGAAAGGGTGTTTTATAAGATGTCAATGGCGGATATACCGAATATTGACCCCACTATCAGTATTTCAAGAGATGATGCTATCAATTTACTGCTGGCATCCATTGCATTCGAGGAGCTGGGCCTGGCAAACGTCATCAATGCTGAAGCCCAGAAAGTACAGTCGATTTTAGGGACACTGGAAGGGCAGACTGTCAAGAACCCTTCCATTGATGATTTGGAACGGATCGATGACATAGTGGACAGGATCTTGCAGGATGTCATAAAAAAGGAAATGCTCCTGCAGTTCAAGCTGGAGAATGCTGGATAACGCTTATCGGGACACCTCCTTTGCATTTGCCAACGAGGTTGCGGAAATCTGCGCTCATGCCGGTATAGATGCTCTGGAGGTTATAAGGTCAGGCAAATTCTGCTATCCCAGAACAAATATACCAGTGCCCGGTTACGTTGGAGGAGCCTGTCTTGAGAAAGATCCCCACATACTGATCCATTCCATGGATAAGTACGGCTATACTCCGAAGCTGATAATACTGACCATGTTCAGTGACCTTGACACGACCTATTCCCTTGTGAACGTAGTTGCTGAACAGTTAAGGATGCTTCTGGATGAAAACATACAGGTAAAGCTGCTTGTATGTGAACAGTTCAATAATGAGAGCAAATTCGGGGTATATCAGGATGAAAGGATAGAATGGGGATATGTCACCAATACACTAAACGGCAAGCAGAACTCGCAAAGCATTGTGACTTGAAAGCACAGGATTTCCACCTATACGGCAGCGGCTGGGATGGCCTGAGGTCCTCAGTAGGCGGCTGCAGGCACAAATTCTCTGTGCTCAGGGATCACAAATTCTCCATATGTACTGAAAACAGCTTTGTCCGCGGCTATATCACTGAGAAAATATTCGACAACTTCTTCAGCGGCTGTATACCTGTATATTGCGGTGCTCCCAATATTAAGGACTATATTCCATCTGATACATTTATTGATATACGAGATTTTGCGGGCATCGACCTTCTGGTGAATTATATGAAGGATATGGATGATGATACCTTGGGCAATTACAGGAACAATATCCTCAATTATCTGACATCCGACAGGTTCACCCCCTTTACCCTGGATCACTATGTCAGGACTGTAGCCGAAGCGCTCGGGCTTGAAATGAAGCAGGAGGCATCAAAATGAATCGGGAAAATATCGCTCGATAGTCTGCTGCAGCATGCATTTTCCCTGACCGAGGTCAATATACTGCTTCGGCTTGCTTTGTCTAGAAACCGGCCATAAACGTGTGCCTTACCCGCCGGCCATTATAACTGCATGTATCTCCATAAACATAACCTCTATGAACGTGCAGTCACTATAAAAGTACCGCATCGCTGTCGTGCCGAGCTTCAATGTTTAAATCGTTGATTTTGTCGCTGATCATTATCCACCCGCTTATACCGGTAATGCCATCTGGCATATCCCTTGACGCCGGCACTTTGATTTATTCTAATTGCATATTACGCTGGCAGACTTGATTAGGTTACATAAGTAAGATAAATGGAAACTGATTACAAAAAGATGATTTGGATCGATACAAAGACAGTAACATATTATGTCTCCTTGACATAAGTTGCTACTATAGCTGATTTATTGATCGGCAGTTGAAATGAAAAATTGATTTTGGGAGGTACTGCTATGGATGGGTACTGTAAGGGGGATCCCGGACCGGTCAGCCGCAGGCAGGCTATAACAGATGTGATAGAATCGATTGCGATGGAGGAAAAGGCGGTTTCTAAAATCCTTGATGCGGAAGCTAAAAAGATTTGTGAGGCAATAAATGTATGCAGGCCGAATATACAGGATTTTTTGAGCATCGATCAATCTGTCTGCGATTGCATAAAAAGCCTGATAAAGCTGCAGATGCTGCTCCAGTTCAAGCTTGAAGAGATAAAGGATTTTTTGGACGACAGCGATTATTGCTAGTATTAGTCTGTATTACACCGGTGGAAAATGTGGATCAACTATGGAATCGAGAAGAGCCGGATAAGAATGACCCGCGCTTCTGGCAGAACCGTCGCATGCAACGGGTCATTTGATCCATAATGAGGTGGTAGATGTCTCTTGTCTCGTTATAACGCCTTCTTTATGTTTCTTTTGCTTGCCAGGTAGTAGATCCTGGAGGGCATATCTGTTTTCAGCTTCATATTTTTCATGCGTTGTCTCAGCATTAGCTGTCTTGATGGTTTCAGATCCTGCTTTGCATTATTTATGATCTCTGAGATGCTGTCGATATACTTTTGGATTGTGTCCCCCTTTTTCAAGTGTATTTTTATCTCATTATTTACTACTGCGATCCGACGCTTCCTGCAGAATATCGATTTCTGCCATTCATGGCGGATGGACGAAAATGATACACCATATTTTGGGATATTTCAACTATTATTTAAAAAATATCCGCTGCAAACCAGTATGAAAACATTAAAAAATAGTATATAATATTCGTTAATACAATTTTTCAAATTCAGCTATGAAAAAAGCAATGGTTTCAAGCTCTCTGCAGAGAGCCGGTGGATGGTGTGAACCGGCGGGAGGAGAGGCCTTTCCACTTTTGGAGCTGCCGACGAGGAGTCGGAGGGCGGTACCCTTTATCGTACCTTTGAGAGGCCGGTCAGCTTCGACAGGCAATTTGGGTGGCAACGCGGATCCCTTCCGTCCCATTGATTTATATGGGTTCGGAAGGATTTTTTGTTTTACGGAATAATAGTATCAACAGGAGGATAGAAAAATGCTGGATATCAAGTTTTTAAGAACCAATCCCGAGCTGGTGAAGGAA
Source organism: Clostridiaceae bacterium (assembly GCA_012519745.1). Taxonomy (GTDB): domain Bacteria; phylum Bacillota; class Clostridia; order Acetivibrionales; family DTU013; genus DTU013. The sequence continues at coordinate 57,694 of JAAYPO010000038.1, forward strand.
AACATAAGGAAGAAGTTTCAAGATCACAAGCTGCCTTTGGTAGATGAAGTCATCGAAAAGGACAGACAGTACAGAGAGGCGAAGACCCGCTGTGATGAGATAAGGGGCCGGCGCAATTCCATCAGCAAGGAAATAGGCTATATGATGGCAAAGGGTATGAAGGAAGAGGCTGAAAAGAACAAGGCAAGGGTCGTGGAGATCACCAAAGAGCTGGGCGAGCTCGAGAAGCTGGAAGAGCAGCTGTCTGCTGAAATTCGTGAAAGAATGCTGGTGATACCGAATATCATCGACAGTTCGGTTCCCATCGGCAGGGACGACAGCGAGAATGTCGAGGTCCAGCGTTATGGCGAACCGGCAGTACCGGTATTTGAGATCCCATATCATGTAGACATCATGGAGAAGCTTCGGGGCATCGACCTTGACAGTGCAAGAAAGACCAGTGGAAATGGCTTCTACTACCTGTGTGGTGACATTGCAAGGCTGCACTCTGCCATACTGTCCTATGCCCGCGATTTTATGATAGATAGAGGCTTTACCTACTTTATACCGCCATTCATGATCCGCAGTGAGGTGGTGACCGGTGTAATGAGCTTCGCTGAGATGGAAAACATGATGTACAAGATAGAGGGGGAGGACCTGTACCTGATCGGGACCAGTGAGCATTCCATGATCGGCAAGTTCATCGATACGATATTGGATGAGGAACAGCTTCCCCAGGCGCTGACAAGCTACTCCCCGTGCTTCCGCAAGGAGGTAGGTGCACATGGTATCGAGGAGCGCGGCGTGTACCGCATACACCAGTTTGAGAAGCAGGAGATGATAGTTGTCTGTAAACCGGAGGAAAGCCCGGAATGGTTTGAAAAGCTATATCAGAATACAGTAGATTTCTTCCGCTCACTGGAAATCCCTGTACGCACGCTGGAGTGCTGCTCCGGTGATCTGGCAGATTTGAAGGTCAAAAGCATAGATGTGGAGGCATGGTCGCCCCGGCAGCAGAAATATTTCGAGGTGGGCAGCTGTTCAAATCTGGGGGATGCGCAGGCCCGGCGTCTCGGCATCCGCATAAGGAACAAGGAGACCGGCAATTACTATGCGCATACACTGAACAATACTGTTGTGGCGCCGCCTCGTATGCTGATCGCATTTCTTGAAAACAACCTCAATGAGGATGGATCTGTCAATATCCCCGAACCTTTGCAGATGTACATGGGCGGGAAAAAAGTTATCAGATAGTTCTGAAGGATCTATTAGTCATCGGCTAAGGGAAACCTTACCGATGACTTTTTATTTCGCTGTCCTAAAAGCCTTTTGATGCTTAAGCTTCTTTGCCTTTATTTCAGCCAGGCACCAGATGATAATAGGAAATATGACCTGAAATGGAAAAGCATAATAAGGATACACTTTCATTGCAAAG
>JAAYPO010000039.1 GCA_012519745.1 Clostridiaceae bacterium
CATACCGCTTTTTATCTTCGGCATGAAATATATCGGGCGGAGATTTATCGTACGGACTCTTTTTAGCACGATATTCCTCTCCGTTGCCATCGACCTGTCCGAACCCTTCGCAGAATGGTTCAGCCGGCAGCTTGCACTGGAGAATCTGACAGCCGGCCCGGACTATTTGCTGTACTCTATTTTCGGTGGCTTTTTCATGGGGCTGGGTCTGGGGCTGGTTTTCAAATCGGGGGCAACAACAGGCGGTACCGACCTGGGAGCGAGGATCATGCATCATTTCATGCCATGGCTTTCCATTGGGAAGGCATTGCTGATAATAGATTCGGCAGTCATAATATTTGCTGCTATAGCATTCAGAAGCTTTTTGCTGGCACTGTATTCCATACTTGCACTATACATCTCCACAAAGATCGTTGATATCATACTAGAAGGAGTTAATTTTGCAAAGGCCGTCTATATCATATCAGACCACTCAGAGGAAATAGCGGCAGAGATCATGAAGGAGCTTGACAGAGGCGTGACCGCACTCAAAGGTGTGGGCATGTACACAAAAAGCGAAAAAAACGTTTTATACTGTGTAATTCACAGAGGCCAGCTGCAGGAACTCAAAAATATTGTCAAAAGGGCTGACCCTTTAGCATTTATTATCCTCAGCGATGTGACAGAGGTGCTGGGGGAAGGATTCAAAACCTACGAGTGAGCATTTGATGTGTTTTGCTATTGACATGGACAAAGAGATGATGGTAGTATGAAGTAAATCGAATATGATCTTCAGGGCAGGGTGAAAGTCCCTACCGGCGGTAATGCGGCCAATGGCCGTTAGCCCGCGAGCGAAAGCAGATCCCGGTGAGATCCCGGAGCCGACAGTACAGTCTGGATGGAAGAAGAGCGGATTTTTTGACCATTGTTGTCCCTGGGATCTTATTCCAGGGATTTTTATTATTTATCGGGGGTCAGTGATATGAAAAACAATGTGAAAAAGATGACTACAATGGCGATTTTATCAGCGATGTCAATAGTTCTCATGCTGTTGATACGAGTACCGTTACTTCCGGCAGCACCTTATCTTATTTATGAGCCTGCCGATATCCCGATATTGATCGGGACGTTCATATTCGGACCGATATCCGGATTGATAATGACTGTGGTGGTATCGGTGATACAGGCATTTGCATTTAGCACTGACGGCTGGGTAGGACTGGTCATGCACGTGGCTGCAACAGGAGCTTTCGTGATAACTGCCGGCCTAATCTATAAAAAGTATCACAAGTTCATTGGGGCAATTGTTGCTTTGGCAGCCGGGACGCTGGCTATGACGCTTGTAATGATACCGGTCAACCTGATTGTCCAGCCCAACTTTTACGGAACACCGATAGAGGTCGTTAAGAGCCTTATCGTACCTGTGATAATTCCGTTTAACCTTATTAAGGCGGGGGTCAATTCACTATGGACCCTGCTGGTCTACAAAACCATCAGCAAGCTGGTGAAGAAGTAGATCGAACAGTCTCTTCAAACCGAATTCCATCTTGAGTCCCTGTGAGGGAAATATGATCATGAGACATCTGATTATATTACTGGCGGCTCAACTTTAGCAAAAATCGTCTGGAAATGTATTGACAATATTCCAAGGTTGTACTAACATTAAATAAAAATGTAATTATTTGCCTTGAATTAGTTTTATGGTCCAATCTGGGAATTATTGGAGGAAGGAAAGATGGAAGTTAACAGGCAGAAGGTTCATGATCTTATGAAAACCAACTGCGCAGGGAATTACAACCGGTTTGCAAGAGAACTCGGCGTTGATCCGTCACACTTGTACAGATTTCTCAACACAGGAGTAGGCGGCGGTAAAAAGATCCTGATGTCCGTTATCAAGTATTGCAAGGTCAACGGACTGGACTTTGAGGAGTATATCAGTATCTGACAGCAGAGGAACATCTGCCCGCTGCCTGCGCAGCCGGGTATACGGCCGGCAGAACACAAGCCGGGCCGGGCAGAGCTTTACATATATTCCTTTATCATAAGGGCTCTGACATAGCCCTTGTCTTTTGTGGTGGAGTCTATATAGAAGCCCCTGTCATAGTAAAACCTGACAAGATCCTTATACTTGGATGCGGTATGAAGGCTTATACTTTTTATGCCTATTCTCATAAGCTCCTTGTCTATCAGATTGATCAGCGATTTTCCTATCCCTATGTTATTATAGCTTGGACGTACACCAAACCTGCTCAGATATGCAGTGCCATCATGAAATATACTGACTCTTGCGGTCCCCACAGCCACATTGTCAATGACCGCGATATAAACCTCCTTGGTCTGTATATCCCTGACGATATCCCCGCAGCTTTCCTGCAGAGCTTCCAATGCAGAGGTCACTCCGGTGTCGGCCACATATTTGGAGAAAGACTCCTGCATTATTTCATATATTTCAGGAGCGTCTGTTTCGACAGCCTTTCTTATTACCAACCCATGATTTGTCATGATTTCTGTACTCACCCCATTAATGTTGCCATGATAGCCTTCTGTACATGCAGTCTGTTTTCGGCTTCGTCGAATACGCATGAGTTGGGGCCGTCAATGATTTCCTCAGTTACCTCCAGACCTCTGTATGCAGGCAGGCAATGGAGGAATATAGCATCTTTCCTTGCAAGTCGGAACAGTTTTTCGTTCACCTGATACGGCATGAAGGTCTTTATCCTCATTTCCTTTTCGTCCTCCTGACCCATACTGACCCATGTGTCTGTGTACACGACATCGGCGTCCTTGATGGCTTCCCAGGGGTCTTCGGTGATGATGACGCGGCTGCCGGATTTTGCAGCGGCGCTCCTGGCCTGTTCGATTATGGTGCTGCTGCACATATAGCCGGCAGGGGATGCTACAGCTATATCCATGCCGGTTTTCGCACAGCCGTGGAGCAATGAATTGGCCACATTGTTTCCGTCGCCGACATATGCCATTTTCAAGCCTTTAAGCCCGCCTTTTCTTTCATAGACGGTAAAGAGGTCGGCGAGTATCTGACAGGGATGCATCAGATCGGTCAGACCGTTTATCACCGGTATAGTCCCGTATTTCGCCAGATCCTGTACATCACTGTGCTTAAAGGTCCTGATCATAATGCCGTCGATATAGTGCGAGAGGACCCTGGCTGTATCATGTATCGTTTCACCGCGGCCAAGCTGTATATCGTTGGAGCTGAGGAATATGGGATAGCCCCCGAGCTGGTACATTCCTACTTCAAAGGAGACCCTGGTCCTTGTAGAGGACTTCGAAAAGATCATCCCAAGGGTCTTCCCCTTCAGCAGATGATGCTGAACACCTGCGCGAAGCTCCTTCTTTAATTTTTCAGCCAGTGTAAATAGGCTTTTGATATCCTCAGACGACAAGTCGTTCAGGTCTATAAGATGTTTCATTTCCCAACTTCCTTTCTGATCATAATGAGTTGTGCTCTGCGCAATGATGCGCCCGGATCCGTCTATCTCTCTGACGGGAGTATTCATCCAATGGATAGACCCTTGTATCGCCGTTGTCGGACAGATGCTCCAGTACATCGAGCATTGCATTGGTAGTGTCAAGGGATGTCAGGCAGGGAGTGTTGTATTCCATTGAGATCCTTCTGATGGTAAAGCCCAGCCGTCCCGGGATGCCCTCCTTTGCAGGAGTACTGATCACCAGTGATACCCTGTCTGTTTTTATATTGTCAAGTATGCCTGCCTCAGGTATCAGCTCGACTGGAAGACCTGCATCCCTAAGATAACCGTAGGTATCTGCAACTGCCATTAGTTTAAAGCCCAGCCTGCTGAATCTTGATGAGATGACTATACAGTCATCTTTGTCCCTTTCGCCTGCAGCTATGAGGACACTGCCATCCCTTGGTATTGACAGTCCAGAGGCGATCAGCGCCTTGTATAGTGCCTGACGGTAATTCCTGTCCACACCCATGACCTCGCCTGTGGATTTCATTTCGGGGCTCAGGAACGTATCGACGGTTGTGAGCTTGGAAAATGAGAATACAGGTGCTTTGACTGCAGTAAACTCTGTCTCCTTTGCCAAGCCGGGCTCGTAGCCCAGCTCTTTCAGTGTACTGCCCATAATAAGCCTGGTTGCGACATTTACCATAGGGATACCTGTTATCTTGCTCATTATCGGGATGGTACGGCTTGCTCTGGGGTTTACTTCGATAACGTAGACCTTGTTGTCTGAATCCACAACAAACTGTATATTGAACAGGCCAACGGTTTTCAAAGCCTTTGCCAGTCTGATGGTGTAGTCTGTGATCGTGTCCTTTATTTCCTGTGAAAGTGTGTGGGGAGGGTAGACTGCGATGCTGTCGCCGGAATGGACACCCGCTCTTTCAATGTGCTGGAAGATACCTGGGATAAGAACATCATTGCCGTCGCATATGCCGTCAACTTCAGCCTCGATACCGTTTATGTATTTGTCGATGAGCACCGGGTGCTTGCTTGACAGCCCTACTGCCATCTTCATATATTCCTCCAGCGACCTGTCGTTGTATACTATCTCCATGGCCCTTCCGCCAAGCACATAGGAGGGCCTTACCAGCACGGGATAGCCTATCCTGTTTGCTATGGACATCGCCTCACTGACTGAATGGGCAGTGCTTCCTACCGGTATCGGTATATCAAGCTCATCAAGGAGCTTGAGGAATTTGTCCCTGTCCTCGGCAATATCGATGCTCTCTACAGAAGTGCCAAGTATTTTTACGCCTTCCTTGTGAAGCGTTTCTGCGAGATTGATGGCAGTCTGACCCCCAAACTGGACAATTATGCCTAAAGGCTTTTCCTTTTCTATGATATCCAGGACACATTCTTTTGTCAGAGGCTCGAAATATAGCTTGTCGGAGGTGTCGAAATCCGTACTGACGGTTTCCGGGTTGTTATTTATGATGATAGATTCTATCCCGAGTTCTTTAAGGGTCCTGACAGAATGTACGCTGCAGTAGTCAAATTCTATGCCCTGGCCTATCCTGATGGGGCCCGAGCCTATGACCAGTACCTTATCCTTTTCAGAGACTATTACATCGTCATTCTCCTCATAGGTGGAATAGTAGTATGGCGTCACTGCCTCGAACTCTCCGGCACAGGTGTCGACTATCTTATATACCGGCTTTATAGGGTATTTCTGCCTGAGGTCCAGTATAGTATCCAGTGGTACATTTACCAGGTTTGCGATGTATGAATCGCCAAAGCCGATCTTCTTGGCACGCATATACAGGTCGTAGTCGAGCCACGCGATGCCTGCGTTTTTGACATCCTCTGCGACCTGGACTATATTCTGCAGCTTGTGGATGAAGAAGCTGTCGACCTTTGTGATATCAACGATCTTTTCAACCGATATACCCTTCTGCAGCGCTTTGAAGATCGCAAATATGCGTTCATCCCGGGGAGACCTGAGAACCTCCAGCAGTTCATCCACCGTCTTGTTGTCAAACAACTCAAGTCCTAACTGATAATTGAGCTTTATATCAAGGGAGTCGATGGCCTTGAGAAGTGATTCTTCGAAGGTCCTTCCTATAGCCATTACCTCGCCGGTTGCCTTCATCTGCGTACCAAGAGAGCGGTCTGCGGCTGTGAATTTATCAAATGGCCAGCGGGGTACTTTTGTGACTATATAGTCGATAGTTGGCTCGAAACATGCAAAAGTGCTTTGGGTGACAGAGTTCTTTATCTCATCCAGATCCATGCCGATGGCTATCTTTGCAGCCACCCTGGCAATTGGATAACCGGTAGCCTTTGAAGCCAGAGCACTTGAACGGCTGACCCTTGGATTGACCTCTATTACTACATACTCGTAGCTATTGGGATCAAGAGCAAACTGTATATTGCAGCCGCCCTTTATTTCAAGAGCCCGGATTATTTTGATGGACGCGGTCCTGAGCATCTGGTATTCAATGTCTGAAAGAGTCTGGCAGGGAGCGACTACGATACTGTCGCCGGTATGTACGCCGACAGGGTCCAGATTCTCCATACTGCAGATGATTATACAGTTGTCCGATCCGTCCCGCATCACTTCAAATTCGATTTCCTTCCAGCCTGCGACGCTTTGCTCCAGCAGTACCTGGTTGATCATGCTGAGCTTCAGCCCTTTTCCGCATATGTACCTGAAGTCCTCCATATTCTCTGCGATGCCGCCGCCGGTGCCGCCCAGCGTATATGCCGGCCTGATTATTATCGGGAAGCCTACGTTTTCGGCAAAAGCTGCTGCATCAGCGAGATTGGTCACTATTGTGCTATGGGGGACCTTCTCATTTATGCTTTGCATGGTTTCCTTGAACAGCTCTCTGTCCTCTGCCTTTTTTATGGACATCAGGGAGGTCCCCAGCAGCTCTATCCCAAGTCTGTCCAGGATACCGTCATTAGCCAGCTGGACCGCCATGTTCAGACCGGTCTGGCCTCCCAGCGAGGCAAGTATGCCATCGGGATTTTCCCGTTGGATTATCTTTTTTACATAATCCAGCGTTATCGGCTCTATGTAGATTTTATCAGCAGTTTCACCATCGGTCATTATGGTTGCCGGATTGCTGTTGACCAGAACGACCTCGATGCCCTCTTCCTTCAGAGATTTGCAGGCCTGAGAGCCTGAATAGTCAAATTCAGCTGCCTGACCGATCACGATGGGCCCTGATCCTATGACCAGTACCTTTTTTATATCATTTCTTTTGGGCATATATTCCTCCATATCATATACGGCAGCAATGCCGCGGCAGTATCGGCGCTGATGCCTCATTATACGCCTGACATACTGTTTATGTCATTTCTACATCATTTTCATAAATTCATCGAATATATACGTGGAATCCCTTGGGCCGGCGGCGGCTTCAGGATGGTATTGTACGCCAAGCACCGGGAGGGATTTGTGCCGGAAGCCTTCTACTGTATTGTCATTGACATTTATCTGGATTATTTCAATGTCCGGGCATGTGTTCTCTTTCAAGGCATAGTTGTGATTCTGTGAAGTGATGTAACACCTGCCTGTGGTGAAATCCTTGACCGGATGATTGGCTCCGTGATGTCCATACTTGAGCTTGTAAGTGGTGCCGCCCAGTGCAAGGCCCAGCAGCTGGTGACCAAGACAGATGCCAAACAGCGGTTTTTTACCGATCAGTTTTTGCAGCACTGCCTTTTGCTCCACAAGGGAAGCGGGGTCGCCGGGTCCGTTGGAAACGAGGATCCCGTCGGGTCCACAGGCCATAATATCTTCGAAGCCGGCTGATGCAGGCAGTATGTATATATCACAGTTGTGCTTCTCCAGGTATCTGATGATGGTGTGTTTCATTCCCAGGTCCAGCAAAACGACTCTTTTGCCCTCACCCTTTATCCGAATCGGCTCTTTTGTCGTTACCTCCATCACCAGATCCCGGGGCTCCTGCATTTTTACCTTGAGCCTTTCAAGCAGAACATCTACGTTGCCGCATTCTGTGGATATAATCCCGAACATGCTGCCAAAGCTGCGGATGTGCTGGGTCAGAGCCCTGGTATCGATGCCTTTGAGGCCTATGATATTGTTTTTCTTAAAATACTCATCAGTGCCTATGGAACAGCGCCAGTTGTTGGGATGCTCACAGAGCTCCTTTACTATAAAGCCCTGGACATGCGTCTTGGAAGACTCGTTGTCTTCCGTATTGAACCCATAGTTTCCGATAAGAGGGTATGTCATAGTTACGATCTGGCCATTGTATGAGGGGTCGGTAGTAATCTCCTGATAGCCTGTCATACATGTGTTGAACACCACTTCACCAACAGTTTCACCTTTTGCTCCAAAACCCAGACCGGGGAAATATGTCCCATCCTCAAGAACCAATACTGATTTCATATATACTCTCCTTAATATAGTGTACTGCTTTACCATCGTCACAGTTGTTTTGCTCAGGTTTGCATACGGACAGGCTGTGTATCTTGTGCTCTGTCAAAGGGAGGTGAGCACCTGCTCCAATGCCTTGACGAATGCATCTATGTCCTCCTCCGTAATGATCAGCGGAGGAAGGAGCCTTATGACAGACATTCCTACGCTGCCCACAAGGAAACCCTGTTCAAACAGCTTGTTTTTGACCTCCGGTGCTTTCTCTTGCTCCAGTTCGATGCCGACCATCAGACCCAGCCCGCGTACTTCAGTGATGATGCCGAGCCTGTTTTTCAGTTCAAGAAGCTTTCCCATCAGATAGCTTCCCATTTTTTCTGCATTTGAAGGAAGCTCTTGCGTCAGCATGGCTTCCATCACAGCAAGGCCGGCTGCGCATGCCAGTGGATTGCCTCCGAAGGTAGAACCATGGTCTCCCGGAGAAAATGCCTGTGCAACGCTTTCCTTTGCACAGAGCGCCCCTATAGGAACGCCGCCGCCAAGTGCCTTTGCCAGCGTGAAGATATCCGGTTCAACGCCATAATGCTCATATGCAAAAAGCTTACCTGTTCTGCCCATGCCTGTCTGGATTTCATCAAATATCAGCAAAAGCCCTTTTTCATCGCATAATTTGCGTACAGCTGTGACGTAGCCGACATCCAGCGGATGTACTCCGCTTTCTCCCTGTACAGGCTCCATCATTATTGCGCAGGTCTTTTTGTCCACAGCCTGACGAAGGGCTTCAATGTCATTAATCGGAACATGCTTAAAACCCGGTATCAAAGGAGCATATGGCTCCTTGTATTTTTCCTGTCCTGTAGCGGCAACAGTAGTGAGGGTCCTGCCGTGGAAGGATTTTTTCAGTGTGATGATGCCGTACTTCTGCGGCATATCCTTCTTCTTGAAATAGATCCTGGCCAGCTTTATTGCTCCTTCATTGGCTTCGGCACCGCTGTTTGCAAAGAAGACGCGGTCCGCACAGGAGTTATCGGCCAGCATTTTGGCCAGCTTCGCCTGGGATTCTATGTAGTACAGGCTTGAGCAGTGTATTAGCTTCTCTGCCTGTGATCTGACAGCCTCGACCAGCGTCGGGTGACCATAGCCCAGAGCGTTTACAGCGATACCGCCCAAAAAGTCGCAGTATTGTCGGCCCAGGGTATCATACAGCCTCATGCCCTTGCCGTATTGAAAGCAAACCTGCGTCCTGGCTCCAAATGTATTCATATAGTACTCGGAATCCATTTTCATTATTTCTTGCAGGTCCATAATATCAACTCCCTCATTTAGTAAGACTTATAAATAATTTATTCATAATTATACAATGCAATGTATAAAAATGCAACAAAAAAATAAAGGGCACGTAGCCTCTTCAAAAACAGTATTTCCAGCTTAATATTATTATGCGCCGTTATGATCTATATACTGATTGTATAATTCTGTGGCCTCTATGTCCAATTTTTTAAAGTAATTGGAGAGCTGTGCATTGCTGATATTGTCACACTCTATAAATTGTGTCGCATGGTCTGCGAAGACCCCGCCTGAGCTCCTTCGCCTGATGACTTTGCCTGTCACCCTCGTGGGTTCGCTATCCGGCAGGTATATCGTCATTTCGATATTTTCATTGCCTTCAAATTTGTGCTCGCATTCGAATGCTGCACCGCCGTATGAAAGATCTGTCACAACGCACTTGTAGGCTTCGTCGTCCCAGACAGGCCGTAGAGTCGCTTCGAGACGCACATCATACCGGGGATAAAGCCTGTTGTTTATCATTTCTTCAGCGTTTTCCAGATCTACCGTTATATATCTTGAGGAGCCGGGATCGATCTTTTTTACCTTGCCGTAAAAATAATAGATGAAATAATCATTGGAATACTTGATCCATACCGCACGGTCAGGCTGGGTATAACGGTCCATGAATTTGTCGATATACGCGATACGGACAGTGCTGCCGGTCACATCGTAGATGATATTGCCGTGCCAGCGGGAATCCGGTCCGATGCGGACGCCTACCATCATTCCTTCTTTCAGCACAGCCGGTACATATGAGGCATTCATTATGATCACCCCCCAAAAAAATCCATCCAATATTATATCGGATGGATCTGTGCATTTATTAATTATTCTTTGAACTGAAGCAATATGATGTCACAAATTTTCTTTTTCGTAGTAGAGTATCTTTTCTTTCATTATCATAGTGCCTATGCCCTTGTTGGTGAATATCTCAAGCAGAATGCAGTGGGGGATCCTTCCGTCGATTATATGGGTCCTGCCAACGCCATTGTCCAGCGCCTGCAGACATCCGAGAACCTTTGGTATCATTCCGCCGTTGATGATATTTTTATCAATAAGCTCATGGACCTGCGCTGCTGTCAGTGCAGGTAATATCTCATTGCTGTCCTTTGATGTCTTCACGCCCTCTACATCAGTCAAGAGCATCAGCTTTTCAGCCTTCAGAGCAATAGCGACTTCACATGCGACTGTGTCGGCATTTATGTTGTAGCTGCGTCCGTCGCTTCCTATACCAATGGGCGCCACTACCGGTATGTATTCATCCTTTGCCATGAACTCCAGTACAGCTGAATTAACTTTTGTGATACGGCCTACCTGGCCGATATCCCTTTCTGTGCCGTCTACCACAGCCTTATACTGCTCGCACTCAAGGATATTGCCGTCGATACCGCAGAGTCCTATTGCCTTTCCGCCATTCTGGTTGATAAGGGACACGATCTCCTTGTTTGTTTTCCCTATCAGCACCATCTGAGCAACCTCCATGGTCTGCTTGTCTGTGACCCGAAGACCGCCGACAAATTCGCTTTTTATATCCAGACGCTCGAGCATCATGCTGATGTCCGGGCCCCCGCCGTGGACCACCACAGGATTGAGTCCTATATATTTCAGAAGTGTTATATCCTCCATTACGGAGTTTTTAAGCTCCTCGTTGATCATGGCATGGCCGCCGTATTTGATAACGACGGTTTTGCCGTGGAGCTTCTGTATATAGGGAAGAGCCTCTATCAGTATCCCGGCCTTTTTGATGATAGCTTCCATTTTTACCTCCACAAATCAATATTATTTTATTCCAGTCCGGCTGATTCATCAATACCCAGCATGATATTCATACACTGGACGGCCGCACCGGAAGCTCCCTTGCCCAGATTGTCGAGCCTGGCAGTAAGAAGGATATGCTCTTCATTGCCTGAAACTGATATTTCAAGCACGTTTGTGTCATTACAGCCGGTGGCGCTCAGAAATCCATCCACCGCGCCTCCTTCCGAGCCAAAGGGATGTACTTTGATAAAGCGTTCACCATTGTAGTATGATGAGAAAAACCCACAGACAGCCTCGGCGCTGTTCATCTTCTGCAGCAGCTCTGCATAGAGGGGCACCGCAACTGTCATCCCCTTATAGTAAGGCCCTATGACCGGAGTGAAAAGAGGTGCCTGTTCCAGCCCGGTGAATTTCTGCATTTCAGGTATGTGCTTGTGCTTCAGAGACAGGGCATAAAATCTCGGACTTTTGATGGATTCATCTGCAGGGTCGGCGGAAGCATATTCTGCAATGCGCTTCTTACCGCCGCCGCTGTATCCTGATACTGCATGACAGGTGACGGGATAATCTGCCGGAAGGATCCCCTCCCTTACCAGCGGATACAGCAGGGAAATGAAGCCTGTCGCATAGCAGCCCGGTACAGATACCCTGAAGGAGTGTTTTATTTTTTCACGGTGCTCCCTGCTCAATTCAGGGAAACCGTATGCCCATGCTTCATTTGTCCTGTGGGCAGTGCTTGCGTCAATCAGCCTGGCCCTGCTGCCCTCGGCAAGAGCTGCCGACTCCCTTGCGGCATCATCGGGCAGGCACAGGAAAACTATATCGGCAGCATTTATCAATTTTCTTCTTTCATTTATATCTTTCCTTTTGTCAGGATCGATTTTCAGCAGCTCGATATCTCCGCGACGGATCAGCCGATCATTTATCTGCAGGCCTGTAGTTCCCTCCTGGCCGTCTACGAATACCCTGTATGTCATAGAATCCCCTTCCTTCTTCATAGCAGATTGATGGACATCTATTGTCCTGTTACTATGATACCATGAATGATTACTCATAATTATACATATAAATGTATAAAAATGCAACAATTTTATCATTGAGCATTATGCAAAGTTACTAAATACCGTTTTTTAAATTTGTTCAATTGTATACTAGTTGAAAAATATACTGCATGGTATATTATTAATTAAAGTATCTAAAACCGTATTTATAATATGGGAGGTAAAAAATGGCAAGCGTAAAATTAAAGAATGTGTACAAAAGGTTTGATGGCGGTGTTACAGCTGTAAGCGATTTCAATCTGGATATTGAAGACAAGGAATTTATTATCCTCGTCGGACCTTCCGGCTGTGGTAAGACAACAACACTCAGAATGGTTGCCGGTCTCGAAGAGATATCTGAGGGAGAAATCTATATCGGTGACAGACTTGTCAATGATGTACAGCCAAAAGACAGAGACATTGCGATGGTTTTCCAGAACTACGCTTTGTATCCGCACATGACCGTTTTCGACAATATGGCATTCGGTCTGAAACTCAGAAAGACCCCTAAGGAAGATATAAAGAAGAGAGTACATGAAGCAGCAAAGATCCTTGAGATCGAGCACCTCCTCGACAGAAAGCCGAAGGCCCTGTCAGGCGGACAGAGGCAGAGGGTCGCTCTTGGCCGTGCTATCGTCCGTGACCCTAAGGTATTCCTTATGGACGAGCCGCTCTCCAACCTCGACGCAAAACTGAGGGTACAGATGAGACTTGAGATCACCAAGCTCCATCAGAAACTGAACACTACCTTCATTTACGTTACACATGACCAGACAGAAGCTATGACGATGGGTACCAGGATCGTTGTTATGAAGGATGGCTTCGTACAGCAGGTCGATACCCCGACTTCACTGTATGACAGACCGGTCAACATGTTCGTTGCAGGCTTCATCGGCAGCCCGCAGATGAACTTCATCAATGTGACCATCGACAAGCGTGGAGACGCTATATTCCTGAAGTTCGGTCAGAATGAGGTCAAGCTTCCCGAAGGCAAGGCAAAGAAGCTTGAAGGCACCGACTATATCGGCAGAGAAGTCGTTATGGGTATCAGACCGGAAAGCATGCATGACGAGGAGCAATTCATCGAGTCCATGCCGGACAGCGTCGTGACAGCTGACGTGGAAGTTGTGGAAATGCTCGGTTCAGAGACACTGCTCCACATGTTCATCGAAGGCGTGAGCTGTACTGCAAGGGTCAATCCGAGAACAAAGACAAGATCCGGTGATATTGTCAAGATAGCTATCGACACAAACAGAGTCCACCTGTTCGACAAGGATACTGAAAAGACGATAGTGAACTGATGTATGATCCGTGATATTAAAAATCAATGCTGATAAAACAGTGCTGGTATTTGCCGGCACTGTTTTTTGTTATTCCATAAGTATTTTCAATATAGTATAATAAAACCTGATGATATTTTGTCCGTCATTTTTATGCTTGCCTTAAATAAGTAACGGCAGGGGGAAGAAAATTGAGACTTTTTCAAAATTTGATCAATCAGATACGAGAGAATATGAGCGGCAATTTTGGGATAATGGATGAAACCGGTCTTATCCTCGGGTGCACTGATGAAAATTTGTCAGGGATGGTCCATCCATTGATCAGCGAGGTCATAAATAATGACAGCCTGTTCACCGAAGCCGACGGATGGATATTCCAAAAGGTATATATCAAGAAAAGGCTGGAGTTCGTAGTATATACAGTAATGGAGGGCGAGTACAGCAAAAAGCTGTTGTCCATGCTCGCCATAAATGTGGCCAACATAAAAAATTATTACGAAGAAAAATTCGACAGAGGAAATTTCTTTAAAAATATCATTACCGACAGTATTCTGCCGGGTGATATTCAAATCAAAGCAAAGGAGCTTCATATACCATTTAACACATGCAGATCTGTGTTTCTGATCAAAACAGAGAGAGTAAGGGATGTCCAGCCTCATGAGGTGGTTTTGAGTCTTTTTCCAAAGAGGACCAAGGACTATGTGATAGCCCTTGATGATGAGACCGTAGTGCTGATAAAGGAACTGAAGGATAAGAATGATACAAAGGAGATGGACAGGACAGCCAAAGCTATAATAGATACATTGAACACGGAGCTTATGGTAAAGGCACAGATAGGGATAGGGTCCATCGTTGACAGTGTCTGGGATATAGGGCGTGCCTACAAAGAGGCACAGACAGCGCTACAGATAGGCAGCATATTCGATAGCGACAAGGCAATAATCAACTATGACAACCTGGGTATAGGGAGGCTGATATACCAACTGCCGACCACAATGTGCAGGCTGTTTATGAAGGAGGTTTTTAAAAAAGGCCCCTTTGAAGCTTTGGATCAGGAGACACTTCTGACTATCCAGAAATTTTTTGAAAACAACCTGAATGTCAGTGAGACCTCCAGGCAGCTGTATGTACACAGGAATACACTGGTTTACAGACTGGACAAGATACAGAAGATCACCGGTCTCGATCTGAGGAATTTTGATGACGCCATCATTTTTAAGGTGTCGCTTCTTGTAAAAAAATATTTGGATAGGGCTGAGAAACAGCATGCCGACTTTAGGTAGTTACTGTTGAATTTTTTTGACAGTGAATAATGGAAATATATTTGTAATACTTTTTTGCAGGATTTTTATATTATTTTGTAGAAACAAAGAATATTGCATAATGAATATTGTCAATAGACAATACAAATCGGCGGGGTGTATTGAGTGGTCGAGTTAAAGGGAGTATCAAAGACATATCCTAACGGTACGGTAGCACTTAGGGATGTCAATCTTAAGATAGAAAAAGGCGAATTCGTATTTATCGTAGGTCCTAGCGGATCGGGCAAATCATCACTTGTCAAGCTTCTGCTCAAGGAGGAGGATGTGACCGACGGAGAAGTTTATGTAAACGGTTATGATGTTTCGTCCATGACAAGAAGTGAGGTGCCCTATCTCAGGAGAAGTCTGGGCTTTGTTTTTCAAGACTTCAGACTGTTGCCGAACAAAACTGTATATGAAAACGTGGCCTTTGCGATGATCATTACCGAAGCGCTTCCAAAAGAGATAAGAAGGCAGGTACCCATGGCGCTGGCGCTGGTAGGGCTGAGCAGGAAGGCGAACATGTACCCCAGCCAGCTCTCAGGCGGGGAGCAGCAAAGGGTAGCATTGGCCAGGGCTCTTGCCAATAATCCGGCACTTTTGATCGCAGATGAGCCGACAGGAAATCTTGATCCCGAGACATCGTGGGAAATAATGAAGCTCCTGAGCGAGGTTAACCACAGGGGAACGACAGTCATCGTGGCAACTCACGAGAAATCCATCGTTGATGAGATGAAGAAGCGTGTTGTTTCTATCAGCAAGGGCTTGATAGTGAGGGATCAGGAGAAAGGACAGTACAGGGATGAAGATAAGAACAATCAGGCATATATTTAAAGAAGGCTTTGTAAACTCTTACAGGAACAAGCTGATGTCTCTGGCATCCATTGCCATCGTAGTTGCTTCACTTATTGTTTTCGGCATCTTTTTGCTCCTTGTGATAAATATGGAAACGAATATCGAGATGTGGAAGGAGCAGCCCCAGCTTGAGGCATTTTGCTATGTGGAACTGGACAATACACAGGTACAGATGGTTGAGGACGTAATAAAGAAGGATGACAGGATACTGCAATATGAAAGGGTAGACAAGGAGCAGGCCTTTGCCAAGATGCGGGACAAACTTGGCAAGAATTCGGCTATACTGGAAGGGTATGGCGCAGAGATATTCCCTGTTTCGTTTATTATAAGGCTCAAGGATGTATCATACAGTGATGAGATCGTCAAGGCGCTTGAAGGCGTTAGCGGCGTGGAAAAGGTCAGCTATTCTCAGGATACGATAGAAGTGATCACACGGGTCTCCCACTGGTTCAAACTGGGCAGCGGTGTTATGATAATGATATTCCTTGTGGTCTCGGTTTTCATTATTTCAAATACGATAAAGCTTACTGTGTTTGCCAGAAGAAAGGAAATCAACATAATGAAGTATATTGGCGCCACAGATTGGTTTATACGCTGGCCTTTTGTCGTAGAAGGTGTTATAATAAGTATAGTTGGGGCAATTTTGGCACTTGTGATATCAGCCTACGGGTACAGCTTACTGTATGATAAATTTGCACAGGACCTGTTTTTGGCCGAATCGCAGCTGCTTAGCCTGGTAGAGATAAAGGACGTATGGACACAGCTGGCCTCATCGTATGTGATAATTGCTACGATGGTAGGTGCTACAGGAAGTTTCATATCTCTGCGGAGGCATCTGAAGGTATAGCGGTAATGTGACACTCCTTTAACGGGGAGCTGAATGATAAATCGTTAAATTTGGAGGTTGGATCTGTGAGGAAGAGATTTACTATCGCGATACTTCTTGTCGCAATTTTAGTTTCTTCTGCAATACCGGTTATGGCGGACGAACTGTCAGACGCCAAGAACAAGAAAGCGTCCACTGAAAACAGGATAACCGAGCTAAAGAAGAAGCAGAAAGCTGAGCTGGATGAAAAGGCCAAGCTTGAGCGGGAGAAGGCTGAGATATCAAAGGAGCAGGCGGCTGAAACAAACGCGTATGAGGAGCTCTTAAAACAGATAAGTGATGCGGAGGAGCATCTCAGACAGACCGAGATCGCCCTGGCGGAAGCTGTGGCAAATTACAACAAGCAGGAAGAGCTTGTAAAGACACGGCTGCAGGTGATGTACACCAGCTCCGGCACTTCACTGCTGGATACACTGCTGGAATCCAAAAGTGTTGTTGAGTTTTATGAGCGTATACATTACATGTCTGTAATATCTAAAAATGACAATGAAATGATATTAAAGCTCGAAGAAGCCAGAGAGGATGTAGAGGTAAAGAAGAGGCTCCAGCAGCAGGCCAAGGAGTTTCTTGAGATGAAGGCCAGGGAGAAGCAGGAGCGGCTGCAGCAGCTCAAAACCGACAGGTCCAAGGTCGAGGGTGAGATATCAAGAAGCAAGATCGAGATAGCAAATCTGGAAAAAGAAATAGACAAGATGCTCGAAGAGTCCAAAAGACTCAATGACGTCATCAAGAACCTGTCGACAAAGAAGAAATATGCCGGCGGTACGATGACCTGGCCATGCCCGAGTTCATATAATGTCACATCGAAATTCGGGATGAGAAAGCATCCCATCCTGAGGAAGAACAAGCTGCACACGGGTGTTGATATAGGAGCACAAAAAGGAGCGTCCATCGTAGCGGCCAATAAAGGTACTGTAATAATGGCGCACTATGACAAGAACGGTTACGGGAATATGGTCGTAATAGACCATGGCGGCGGCATCACGACATTGTATGCCCATGCCAGCAAGCTCCTTGTAAAGGTAGGACAGGAAGTCAAAGCAGGAGCAGTGATCGCAAAAGTAGGCAGCACCGGATTGTCCACCGGAAACCACCTTCATTTTGAAGTGAGGGTCAATGGTGAGCCAAAGGATCCGCTGAAGGGCTATATCAGCAGCAAATAGTCGGATCGGTGCGGCAGTTAAATGGAGAGCATATCAGGCAAAAGGAACCCGGTCAAAAACCGGGTTTATTTATTTGTGAGGCGGCATAAGATATATTGATGGGTCTATGCATATATTTTTAAGTAGAGTTTGTTCCATATCCAGGTATACACTGACTTGAGGAGCGTGGAAGATGAGTAGAAATTTCTCGATACGTCAGGTCGCTGCCATAGTTGCTGTGACGGTGACGGTTTCTGTCTGTTCAACCATATTTGTTCTATATTCGGCATATACAGCGGTCAACAGGCATGTCATCAGCTTTGATGCTGAAGCTGTGGATCTTGATAACGTAGTAAAATTCAATCAGGTGAGAGATATCCTGAAAAAGGACTATTACAAGAGCGTGGATGAGAACAAGCTGATAGAAGGCGCTACCTATGGTCTTGCCGAGGCGCTGGAGGATCCTTATACCGTGTACTTCAACAAAGAGCAGATGCAGACCTTTCTGGAAAAATCAGAAGGCAGCTATGTCGGGATCGGTGTCACTGTCAACGTCGATGACAAGGGCCTTTTGACGGTAATAGAGCCCACCGAAGGCTCGCCTGCACAAATGGCGGGGATGAAGCAGGGCGACAAGATCGTCAAGGTGGACGACACAGATGTGACAGCCTTCAGCGACGAGAATATGATCATAAGCATGATAAAGGGAAAGGAAGACACAAAGGTCAGTATTACAGTTTATCGGCCCGTGGAGGACCGTTACCTCCAGTTTGACATAATCAGAAAGAGAATAAAGGCTTCCAACATAAAGAGTGAGATACTCGAGGGTAATATTGGGTATACCAGGCTGGTCATGTTCGACAGCGAGATAGCCAAATATTTTATGAATGATCTCAACAGAATGAGGAAAGAGGGCATAAAAGGACTGATCATCGATCTGAGGGACAATCCAGGCGGATCCTATGAACAGGTGGTGCGGATCGCTGACAGTCTGCTTCCTGAGGGGGTCATTGTTTATACGGAGGACAGGGAGGGCAAAAAGTCTTACCAGAAATCCGGCAAGTCCAGTGTTGACTTGCCGCTGGTACTGCTGATCAACGCAAACAGTGCAAGCGCCTCTGAAATACTGGCCGGTGCGGTAAAAGACCATGGAGCAGGCAAGCTTGTAGGGACCACGACATTCGGCAAAGGGCTTGTCCAGGAGCTGAAGCTCCTGAAGGATGGCTCTGGACTGAAGGTCACGATTTCCAGGTACTTCACTCCGTCGGGAGTATGTATAAACGGAACAGGCATCAAGCCCGACATAGAAGTGGAGGCATTTGATGAGTACAGGAACTATCCCGTCTCGCAGATACCCAGGGACAGGGATTTTCAACTCAAGTCAGCTATCGAGGTGCTGCAGGGGGAAATATACTGAGTATGATGCATAAAAGGTGTATTTCTTCGCAAAATACCACTCAGAGTGTAAAAAACAGGACTGAGAGGTGTTATCATGGAGAAAAAGCAGGATCTGCTTAAATTTGAAATTGCCAGGGAGCTGGGGCTGGGAGAGAAGGTTCTAAAATTCGGTTGGAAGAGCCTGTCTGCAAAGGAGACAGGAAAAATCGGAGGGCTGGTCTCCAAGAGAATGAAAGCACTGCAGCAAACAGAGCAGGAACAGATGTGACATGAAGCTGAAGATTGAAGAAAGCTGGACTGTTAAGAAGACTTGATGAGATTTACAGTTCTTTTGTGAGGTGATATCGATTTACGGCGAGTTTGCATTATATTACGACAGACTTATGGCAGATGTGGATTATTCACAATGGGCCAGCTATTTGGAAAGCATTTTTGAGCGGTATAAATGCAAGCCAAAGCTGATAGCCGATCTTGGATGCGGCACGGGCAGCTTTTGCCTGGAAATGGACCGCAGGGGCTATGAAATGATAGGGATAGATGCATCAGCGGAAATGCTCAGCTGTGCACGACAAAAAGCTCTTGATGCAGGGGCTGAGATATTGTTCCTCAACCAGGACATAACGAATTTTGAGCTTTACGGAACTGTTGATGTGATCACATGCCTTATGGACAGCTTAAATTATATAACATACAAAAATGACCTTAAACGCTTTATCAAGTGGGTGCACAATTATCTCGACCCGAAGGGCCTTTTTGTTTTCGATATCAATTCTCCCTATAAATTCGAATATATCCTGGCGTCAAATGTGTTTTGTGAAACCTCCGAAGATGTGTCGTATATATGGCAGAACAGCTACGACAAGAGATCCCGGGTATGCAGATTCGATCTGACCTTCTTTGTCAAAGAGGGCGGGCTTTACAGGAGATTTGACGAGGTGCATTATGAGAGAAGCTATGCCGTCGGCGAGCTGAGGCAAATGCTGGACAGCGCCGGGATGAAGGTTATGGGGATATTTCCTGCATTTAGCTTTGGAAAGCCCGGCCCCAAAAGCGATCGGCTCTTTTTTGTATGTGAAAAACAAGGATAATATTACTTGTGGATCACTGTATATAAAGGCCGATATTGTGGTAATATAAAATCACAATAATTTTACGGTAAACATCAATCATATTAGTCGTAGATTATGTAATCTATTTGATTGACAAGCCATGAAAGAATGTGTTAAACTGATTAAGGTTTGGCAAAAAGGCACAAAGTGCAGTCAGATCCAAGTTAAATTCAGGAGGTTTTACGTAATGCAAAAGGGAAGAGTAAAGTGGTTTAATGCTGAGAAGGGTTTTGGATTTATTGAAAGAGACAACGGAAATGATGTTTTCGTTCATTTTTCAGCTATCACAATGGATGGCTTCAAGACTCTCGAAGAAGGCGCTGAAGTAGAATTTGATGTTGTTGAGGGTGCTAAGGGACCCCAGGCTGCAAATGTCTCGAAGGTTATGTAATTAAAGTTTAAAACTTTAACATAAATCTGGTCAGCAAGCAAGAACCTCGATAGATGATATCGGGGTTCTTGATTCATTTTAAGGACAAATTATGGTATATTGATGGTATTATCGGTGTAATGATCGGAATGCAAAGGAGACGACATGGAAGACCAAATTGTGAGAGCTACTGCTGCAGGAGGTGCAGTACGCGCATTTGCGGCGGTAACTACAGAGCTTGTACAAAAGGCCCATATAACTCACGGTACATCCGGAGTGGCTTCGGCGGCTCTCGGGAGGACGCTCACTGCAGCAGCGATGATGGGCAGGATGTTTAAAAATGAAAGGGATCAACTGACCATACAGATAAAGGGGGACGGTCCTCTCGGAGGCATTATCACTGTATCTGACGCAGAGTCCAATGTGCGAGGGTATGTGTATGAGCCCCAGGTATACCTTCCGCTCAATGCCGCCGGAAAATTCGACGTTGCCCGGGCCGTAGGGAAAAACGGCTATTTGAATGTGATAAAGGATATGGGTCTCAAGGAGCCATATGTTGGCTATGTGGATCTGGTATCAGGTGAGATCGGTGAGGATATGGCATATTATTTTGCATCCTCGGAACAGATCCCCACGGTAGTTTCACTTGGAGTCCTTGTTGACACCGATGAAAATGTGGTGAATGCAGGCGGTTACATCATCCAACTGATGCCTGGGGCCGACGAAAGCATCATAGATTTTATCGAGGACAAGGTGTTCCTGGCTGATTCGATAACATATATGCTTTCTACCGGCATGGATGCCGAAGCTGTACTCGACAGCCTGCTTGGCGAGAAGGAGCTTGTGATCACTGACAGATTGCCATGTAAATATAAGTGCAACTGCAGCAGGGAACGCATGGAGAGGAACCTGATCAGCCTTGGCGCCAAAGAATTGGAGGAGATGGCACAGGAACAGCATGGAGCCGAGGTGCAATGTCATTTCTGCAATACAAAGTACCAGTTTACCGAGGCCGAACTCAGAGGACTGATATAAGCTGAAGGCCTGAAGCTGCCCATGACTGGCAGAAATTACGCATAAATTACTTCAGCCAAAAATGAAAATGTTATTGACTTTGAGCAGGCTTTTTTGTATACTAGTTAATGTCGCTCGAGGCGATAAACATTATGGGCGCTTAGCTCAGCTGGGGGAGCACCTGCCTTACAAGCAGGGGGTCATAGGTTCGAGCCCTATAGTGCCCACCAAGACTTTTTCATGAGGGTAACGAATGAAAAAGGCTTACTTTGTAAAAAGGCATCACACAGTGGTGCAAGATGTTTTACGAAGTAGAATCACGCGATAGGTCGCGGAGTAGGAATTAATATGCGGCAAGGGCGATGGTGATATACGGCCCGGTAGTTCAGTTGGTTAGAACGCTAGCCTGTCACGCTAGAGGCCAGGGGTTCGAGTCCCCTTC
>JAAYPO010000040.1 GCA_012519745.1 Clostridiaceae bacterium
ATATATATATATTACCAAAGGAAAGTCGATTACTATACAAAACAATGAATTTACAGATTATGGTAGAACTGATGCAAAAAACTTCATAGCAATATTAGCTAATGTTGAAAACTGTAAAGTTATATCTAACACATTTGATTCTAGTGATAATAAAAAGAGAGTTGTTGAGGCTTCTTGGATTACAAAAAATCCGGTAACAATAGAGAATAATATAGCACTTTACACAAAGACCCCTTTTTATACTGTTGATACACACAATATCAGTAACAATGCTACAGCAGCAGAAGGTTTGATTATAAGCAAAAAAGAGGTATACATAGAAGGGCTAGGTATAAATGAATAATAACCAAAAGTTTTTAGTTGCATTATTGTCCTACTCAATAAGGAACAAGCCGTTTTGTGACAATATTGATTATACGATAAATTGGGACGAGGTATTTATAGAAGCTAAAAAACAGAATGTTGCACAGCTAATTTATCCGCTTATCACAGAGCTTGACACAAATATTCAGCCTGATAGCAGTATTTGTGAAAAGTGGAGGTACTTAACATTATTAGTAGGTTTAATTCAAACTACATATATATCTAATGCAAAGAGCTTATTCCAAGAAATATGTGATGCTGGTATACCGATTATCGCTTTAAAAGGACTGGTTTTGCGAGAGCTTTACCCTCATCCAGAACTGCGTTCGATGTCTGATTTCGACATTTTAGTTCAAAAAGAGGATATTGAAAAAGCAAAATTACTATTAGTATCGTTAGGCTATAGTTATAAAAAAGATTATGATTCAAAGGAAATTCATTTTTACCATAAATCTAACATTTTAATTGAACTACATTGGCGATTGACAGTACCAGGGTATATAAAAAACGCAGATGTTTTTGAGAATAGAGTGTGGAAAAATTCAGTAGAATATAGTATTTTCGATTTTCCGATACGTGTATTATCAATAAACGATCAAATTATTCATTTGTGTTTACATATGGTATTTCATCTATATGATAGTGGTATAAATTTACGAATGTTATGCGATTTGGTACTATTTGTAGAGAATAATTTCGGTAAAATTGATTGGGATGAGTTAATCAGATATGCTGAAGAACTAAACATTACCAAATTTATGCTTTCAATGCTAGTTGTATGTAATAAATTGTTGAATATGAAGTTACCAGATATTCCTATTGGTGTAGAGTATAGTGAGAAATCTATTAACAAATTTATTGCAGATATCTTCGATCATGTAAATAATGAAGAAGAAAAAATTGAAAATAAAAACGTAAATCAACTTCTTAAGAACTTCAGTGGTGAGGAAAAATATTATAGAAACAAGGTCAAATTGTATCTAAAAATCTTATTTCCTTCATATAAGGGATTAACCAAGAATTATTCATATATTTATAAGCGCCCTTATCTTTATCCTATTGCTTGGTGGCAGCATCTAATAAAAAGCATTTTCAGTAGTAGTACTAGAAGTCAGATCAACCAAAGGTTTAAGTTTGATAAGCAAACTTATAATAGATACAAAGAGAAACTAGATATGCTAAAAGGACTTGGTATAAGGTAGAAATGTGAATTATCTGTAACTTGACACAATTATTGTAAGCAATGATATAATCTATGTTGTGAAATAATAGAAATGGAGTGCTTTATGGAAGATATTAGCTATAAGCAACTGCTAAAAAAGATTCTAGAAAGATGGTGGATTCTGTTGATTTGTGTGCTTGTTTCTTTTAGTACTGCGTATGTTTGGACAAATAATTTTGTTGTACCTTTGTATAGTGCAAGCACCACCCTGTATGTTGGTAAAAATACGGACCAGATCGGTATCGAATCGTCAGATTTGAATCTTGGATCGAATCTCATTCTTGACTATCGTGAAATTGCAAAAAGCAAGCTGGTGGCTTATGAGGTCATAGACGAACTCGGACTTAGGATGAGTGCAGGAGCAATGGCGGGGAGGATCAGTGTTGACCAGCGTGGGATGACAAGGGTGATCCAGATATCAGTCACGGACCCGGACCCACAAATGGCAATGGATATAGCTAATACAGTGGCAGAAGTGTTCAAAAGAAAGGTTATAGAAATTATGCAGGTAGAGAATGTTCAGGTAATAGATAAAGCTGAACTACCGATGTTTCCTGTATCGCCGAACAAAAGGATGAACTATTTGGTCGGTATTATATTAGGTTTGGCTATAGGTGTGGGCATTATATTCCTAATAGAGTTTCTGGATGATACGGTAAAAACACCTGAAGATGTACAAAAATATACCGGACTTACTGTAATAGGTACTATTCCGGTATTTCAGGGGAAAGGAAGGAGGACTTGATATGCTTGATAAAAATATCGTCATTACTCACTCTGATCCAAAGTCCCCGGTTTCAGAAGCCTATAGAGTCCTCAGGACTAACATACAGTACTCCAGTATTGACAAACCACTAAAATCAATTGTTGTGACCAGTTCCAGTCCAATGGAAGGCAAGACTACTACAGTTGTCAATCTTGCAGTTACGTTTGCCCAGACTGGAAGCAGGGTGCTGCTTATAGATTCTGATATGAGAAAGCCGAAGCTTCACAAGATATTTGTCATGTCAAATACAAGAGGACTGACAAATTTATTGGCTGAGCATGATGATTATAAGAGGTATGTACGATCAACAGATGTACCAAGCCTTGATTTACTCACATGCGGCACTATACCACCCAACCCATCTGAGCTACTGTCTTCTAATTCAATGAAGCAGTTCATGCAGGAAGTGAGTCAGGAATACGATATGATTCTCATGGATTCTCCTCCTGTCGTTAATGTCACTGATGCGGCTATCATTTCTACATTCGTGGATGGAACCATTCTGGTGGCATATTCGGGGAATGTTGAGACAGGCGCGCTCAAACGTGCCAAGGAACTTCTTGACAAGGTGAATGCAAATATATTGGGTGTGGTGTTGAATAAGCTTGATAAAAAGGCTGGTGCTAACTACTATTATTATCAATATAATTATTATGGAGATGAAGGTAAGGTAAGGAAAAAAGGCAGGCGAAGGAAGAAAAATGAGCAGATATCTGAATCCGGTGAGAGAGCAGCAATAGCAATGGACAGTGTATCCCGGGATGGGACAAACATATAACTGTGAGAACATAGAGGAAATGACATGAGAAAAATAATAGTTGCCGGTATCATTATCCTGATATCTATATCGACCCTCTTTAGAGGGCTTTATTTTGCCTATGAAACATATGGGTTTCTGGCGGCTCTTGCCTTGCTTTGTATCCTTTATTTTATCAGTAAACTAAGAAACGATGAGCCTGTTCAAATAAACAAGCTTTTTATTGTGATTGGGTTGGCATTGATTATTGCAACTGCAATTAGCTTCATTAATGCGGCGAACCCAAGGGAGAACCTTGGGACACTGCTGCTGCACAGCGAACTGCTTGTTGTGTTCATTGTACTATATGATCATTTCTACGGCAGAAAGCAGCAGTTCATCAGATATATAATGATGCCGGTAGTATTGACAGGGTCTGTATGTGCTGTGGTTGGTCTAGTGTCACTTACTGGCAGATACAACATATGGGAAGTTACCACCTTTGGAAATAGACTTGGCTCAACATTTCAATATGCGAATACTGCGGCTATATACTTCGTTATATGCCTGATTTTTGCGATTACATTAGTGAATACCGATGCAAATACTGTCATTCGTGCTGCTGCGGCTGGTATGGGAAGCATTTTTATCTATGCTTTTTTCATGACAGGCTCCAGAGGCGGATATCTTGTGATCATGCTTATTATTCCTTTGTTACTGCTGTTGCTGCCATCCGCAAAATGGATCAACAGCGTTTTATGCCTTTTGTCCATGAGCATTCCTGTCTTTATTACATTAAAAGGCTTCAATTCGGCAACTGCGCATCAAAGTAATCTCAAAGCGGCAGTGAGTCTTGCGGTTTCATTTACTATTGCGTCAGTAATGTATTTGGTACTTTACTTGATTTACCGGGCTGTAACAAAGGGAAAGGAAATCGTGATGCCGAAGGGCACCAGGATTGTTTTAGGGACCATTTTGTCTGCAGCCCTGGTATTTACGGCAGTATTCAGGAAGGAGCTCGTACAACTGCTTCCTGATGTGATGTCAAAGAGACTGGACAGACTGATAACAGAGGGGTTTAATGACATCAATATACTTGTCAGGCTGCACTATGACATTGATGCATTGAAACTAATCGCTGAAAACTGGTTAATAGGCTTTGGCGGTGGCGGGTGGAAGGCAATGTACCAGAGTGTACAGGATTATACCTACACCGCAGCTTTTGTACATAATCATTACTTTCAGGTGTTTGTCGAGAATGGAATATTAGGCTTTATTTCCTTTATATCTTTGGTGGTCGTGTCTATAGCCGGATGTATCCATACATATGTGAGAAATAAGGACACAGCGATCAGAACATATACTGTCGGGCTTCTCTGTGCCTTGGTTTCACTGGCTGGACATGCTGCAGGTGATTTTGATCTATCGTTTGTTTCACTCATGCTGCTGCTCTGGGTGATGTTTGCAGCCGGTATGACTGAAATGGGACCATCTGAGAAAAAGGATGAGATTGTTGGCAAGGGAAATGTTTCTGTAAGGGGAAATGTGGGTAAATTGATTACAATAGTTGTATGCTCAGTATTGTTTTCATTCTATGGGATGTTTTTTTTAGGGGCATATAACGAGAATATAGGCTTTAAGTATATTCAGACGAGAGATTATAAGACTGCGGCAGTCTATTATGAAGAAGCACACAGGTTTGACCCGAATAATAGCTTTTACTCCTTTGAGCTGGCAAAACTGTATCAGTATTTCGGGAGGACAAGCAATGACAGCAAGATCAGTGAGCAATGGCTGGAAAAGGCTCGCCGGGCCGGTGAAAGAAGTGTTGCGGGAAATAAGAATTATCCCGCATATATGATCACTTTGGTTAATATCTACCATGACGGCGGGATGTTGCTGGAGGCACTTGATGCATCGCAGAGGCTGGTTGAGTGCCAGAAATATAATAGTGAGGTTTATGAACTCTTGGCAAGAAGCTATGTAGAAGTGGCAAAGTATTATGAGAGCAGTGGAGAGGTCGAAAAAGCAAGAGAACTGCTGATGAAATGTATTGATATCGATCAGGACCCGTACCTGAGAAGATCTGGGATAACGAAGCCCCAGGATATCGGCTCGGAGAAGAAAATATCAGCATACAAGCATAGTCGTGAGTTGGCAGGATATTTGGAAGAGGCTATGAGCATGTACGTTAAAATAAAGTAATTATTATTGCAAATTAATTACAGTTAATATATAATTATTTCTAGTAGTGAGGAGGAAATATTATGAAGAAATTATTTTGCTTAATATTGACTTTAATAATGGTCTTGACAATAGGAAGTATATCTTTTGCAGACTCAGATCTTGAGACGATCGATGACAATGAGGTTCCGGAAGCTGTGAGAAATGTTGATACAGCGACATATGATCCGGAAATAACAGAGATCGAGAAAAGTGACCCGGAAGTATCCCCGGGACTCGTGGATATCGATGAGGAAGAAGTGCCGTTAGCACCTGCCCTGCCCAATACAGGCGGTATACCGGCAGAGGCGTTTTATGTGGCGGGAGCATTGTTTGTATTGGCGGCATTGATCCTGGCATTAAAAAAGAATAAGGCCGGACAGAAGGAATAGCTGCACTGGCGATGTGCGTTCATGATATGGCGCATTTTTAGGTGTACGGATAGTTAACAAGAGGATTCCTGATTTATTCGGAATCCTTTTTTATTATAGCTTAGGGATTCGGGGCAGTATAGAAATGGTGTGATGGTCATGAAAAAGAGGATTTCGCTTGTTTTGCTAATAATAGGTGTGTTGATAGCAGTCATCCCTATTGCGGGTCAGATGTACGCAAAATATCAGGAAGACAGGATGATGGAGGAATGGCTGAACAGCATCGATGCAGGTGAGCTTGAGGATATAGGGGAAGTGGATCCGGAAGCTGCATATGCGTTGCTGCAGGATGCTTTTGGTGCCGAAAGCGGTGTTGGCGATGAGGATGCAGATGCTGCGAATATTGCAGGATCAGCAGTGGGCACAGGCGGCGAGGGTGATACGGACAGCAGCGGCCTGAGCGGATTGGGAAATGCTGGGGCAGGGAGCGCCGACGGCAGCAGGGGCGCCGGTTCCGGCGGAAATGATGGGTTGTCTGGACAAAAGGTACTTGGGATCATTCAAATAAAGAAAATCAAAGTCAATGAGCCTATTGTGGCCGGCGTCAGCAAATCGAACCTTCAGGCCGGCATTGGACACATACCGGGCACTGCTATGCCCGGACAGGCTGGCAACAGCGCTCTGGCGGGGCATAGGAACTATGCGTTCAAAAAGCTTTTCAGCAGGTTGGATGAACTAAAGGCGGGCGATGAGGTCAGGATCACCACAAAAAAGGAGGATCTGATCTATAAGGTCACAGAGACCAAGGTCGTCACACCTGACGATGTTTCAGTATTAAAAGGAAGCAAGGACAAAAGCATAATCACGTTGGTCACATGCACCCCTAAATATGTGGCTTCCCACAGACTTATAGTCACAGCTGAGCTAACAGGGCGAGTGCTCAGAGAGCCGTAGAAAGAATATTGGGTTTATATTATGTAAAGGTTGGTAATATATACAGTATTATTTTTATGGCAGCTATTCTTTTTTAGGGGTATTTATATGAAGAAAATTTATGTTGCAGGGATCATTATCCTGATATCCGCTTCAACGCTCTTTAGAGGGCTCTATTTTGCCTATGAAACGTATGGGCTGCTGGCAGCTCTGGCTCTGCTTTGTATTCTGTTTTTTATCAACAAAATACGGAATGATGAACCTGTTCACATAAACAAGCTGTTTGTGGTGATGGGTCTGGCGATGATTGCTGCGGCTGCGATCAGCTTTGTTAATGCGGTGAACCCCAGGGAGAATCTTTGGACACTTTTGCTGCAAAGTGAACTGCTCGTCGTGTTTATTGTGCTGTACGATTATTTTTACGGCAAAAAGCAGCAGTTCATCAGATATATGATGATACCGGTGGTGTTGGCAGGGACTGTATGTGCTGTGCTGGGCCTTATGTCGCTGACGGGCAGATTCAATATGTTGGAGGTTACCACCTTTCATGATAGACTTGGTTCCACCTTTCAGTATGCGAATACTGCAGCGATATATTTTGTTATATGCCTGATTTTTGTAATAACACTGCTGAACACTGAAACCAACGTCCTTGTTCGTACTGCTCTGGCCGGCATGGGCAACGTTTTCATTTATGCTTTTTTGATGACCGGCTCCAGAGGCGGATATCTTGTGATCATATTGATCATTCCTCTATTACTGTTGATGCTGCCATCTGCAAAATGGGCCAACAGTGTTCTTGCTCTTTTGTCAATGGTCGTCCCTGTCTTTCTCACACTAAAGGGCTTTAATTCCGCAGCTGCGCAGCATGATAATCTCGGAACTGCTGTGAGTATAGCGGTTTCATTTTTTGCAGCTTCAGTGATGTATTTGGTGCTCTGGCTGATGTTTCGAGCTATTTCAAAAGGAAAAGAAATCGTTGTGCCCAGGGGCACCAGGCTTGCTTTAGGATTCACTTTGGCTGTGGTGCTGGTTTTGGCAGCAGTATTTCGCAAGGAGCTTGTACAGCTGCTTCCTGAGGTGATGTCAAGGAGACTGAACAGACTGATGGAGGAGGGCATTAATGAAATCAATATTCTTGTCAGGCTGTACTTTGATATCGATGCAATGAAGCTGATCGCCGCTAACTGGCTGACCGGCCTGGGCGGAGGCGGTTGGAAGGCAATGTATCAGAGTGTACAGGATTATTTCTACACTTCGGCATTTGTGCATAATCATTACTTCCAGGTGTTCGTTGAGAATGGGATATTAGGTTTTGTGTCCTTTGTATCCATGATCGTCATATCAATAGCAGGATGCATCCATACTTATGTGAAGAATAAGGCTGATGAGATCAGAATATATACGGCCGGACTTCTCTGTGCCTTGGTTTCGCTGGCCGGACATGCTGCCGGTGATTTCGATCTTTCGTTTGTTTCGCTTATGCTGTTGCTCTGGACTATGTTTGCAGCCAGTGTGACAGATGTCAGGCCGACTGAAAATAAAAATGTGTCTGCGGGCAGATGGAATGTTTCCGTTAACGGAATTACGGGTAAATTTATTACAATAGTTGTATGTTCGGCATTGTTTTCATTCTCCGGGATTTTCTTTATGGGAGCATATAACGAGAATATTGGCTTTCGGCATATCCAGAAGAGGGATTATAGGACAGCGACAGCCTATTATGAGGAAGCACGCAGGTTTGATCCGGCAAATACATCTTACTCCTTTGAGCTGGCAAAGCTGTACCATTATTTCGGGAGAAGGAGCAATGACATCGAGGCTAGGGAGCTGGCGCTGGAGCAGGCCCGCAAGGCAGGTGAAAGAAGTGTTAAGGGAAATAGACACTATCCTGCGTATATGATTACTCTAGTGAACATTTATCATGACAGCGAAATGCCGCTGGATGCGCTCGACACATCGCTGAAGCTGGTCTGGAGTCAGAAATACAATAGTGAGGTTTATGAGCTGCTGGCAAGGAGCTATATAGAAGCAGCCCGGTATTATGAGAATAGGGGAGATATGGAAAAGGCCGGAGAACTGCTAGAGAAATGCATCGATATCGATCAGGACCCGTACCTGATGAGGTCAGGGATATGGAGACCCCATGATATCGATTCGGAGCAGGTGATATCAGAGTATGGGCACAGTGCTGAGCTGGCGGGATATTTGCAAGAGGCGCTGAGCATGTATGAGAGGATCAGGTAAAATATGTTGAATGCTGCGTCAGTATTCAATTGATATATAAAATCTACTGGTAAGGAGGAGATTTTTATGAAGAAGCTGATTAGCTTGATATTGACTTTATTAATGGTCTTGAGTATAAGCAGTATTGCTTTTGCAGAGTCAGAGGAGACTGCCATCGATGACAATGAGGTCCCGGAGGTCGTGAGGAACGTTGATTCGGCAACATACGATGAGGAAAGGACAGAGGTCGATAATGACGATCCTGAATCTCCCGCAATGGTGGAGATCAGTGAGCAGGATGTCCCGTTGGCGTCTGCCCTGCCTGATACAGGCGGCATTCCTGCAGAGGCATTTTACGTGGCAGGAGCTCTGTTTGTCGTGGCGGCGTTGATCCTTGCACTGAAGAGGAATAAGGCCGATCAGAAGGATTAATGCTATAGATAGGTTTTCCCAACTTTGTGTATGATGTATGGTCAGTATATTTGAGGATTCCTGATTTATTCAGGGATCCTTTTTTATTGCATGCCCCCAAAACCAGCGCGCGACATGCTCCGGAAGGTAAACATTTCTTGACACTTACAGGCTTCTTTAATATTATTAATAATAATTATTAAAATAATTTTAATGATGCAGAATAAGAGGATGGACAAGATGAATAAATTGGGACTGAATGAAATACGAGAGCGCTATCTGAAGTTTTTTGAGAGCAAGGATCATTTGCGTATGCCCAGCTTTTCGCTGGTGCCGCGAAACGACCCCAGTATATTGCTGATAAATGCGGGTATGACGCCGCTGAAGCCATATTTCACCGGTGTTGAGAAGCCCCCCCACAG
>JAAYPO010000041.1 GCA_012519745.1 Clostridiaceae bacterium
CCGGCACAAATAATATACCTATCCTTCAGTCTCCTCGGCTGTATGCATCGGTATGGTCACCTTTACCCTTGTGCCCACATCCGATGTGCTATCCACACTCAAACCATACTCCCTGCCAAACAGTATCTGTATCCTCTGGTGGACCGCCCTAAGCCCAAACCCCTCGACACCTCCGTCTGCCAGTGATGCCCGCACCTCTGCCAGGCGTTCCTGCGTCATGCCGCGTCCATCATCCGCTACCTCAAGGACAATCCGTTCATTCTGAACTCTGCCGGTCACGCGGATAAACCCCTTGCGGCGTCTGTTCTTGATACCATGATAAAGCGCATTCTCCACCAACGGCTGCAGAGTAAGCTTCGGCAGTATAAAATGCTGCAGCATCTCCGGGATATCTATCTTATACTCTATCATATCCCGGTAGCGCATCTGCTGGATCTCCAGATAGCTCTGGATATGCTGCTCCTCCTCCGCAAGTGTAATGACATTTTTACCGCGGCTCAGTGAAAACCGGAAGAAATTTGACAGACTGCTGACCATAGCAACCGATTCACCGACCTCCCCGGACTCCATCAGCCATATGATGGTATCAAGGGTATTATAAAGAAAATGCGGATTGATCTGGGCCTGCAGCAGTGCCAATTCGGTATGCCGCCTCTGCTTCTCCTGCTCAGCATTCTTATCGATCTGCCTCTTCAGATGGCCGACCATACTCTCTATGCCATCAGAAAGAAGCTGGACCTCCTCGACATCGGCCTGGATCGGCTCGCACACCAGCAGGCTGCCCTTGCCGATGGCTTCAAGACGCCCACAGATCCTATCGATAGGATCAACTATCCTGCGGCTTAGATTCCTTGACTTGGTCAGAAGGAATATCATCAGCACCAGCGACAGGACCAAAACTGCACCGATCAGAACGATCATGTTCCTGATCATGGTCGTCTGAAGCTCCCCCAGATGTACTGCCTCATAATAAAGGTAGGTATACATGTACTCCTGTATCAGGTCCGTCAGGATATAGACGTTGTTTACCAGTTGATCCTCACGGGAATTGTACTCCTTCGTTTCTGCGATCTGATTGATCTTATCCTCAAGGTTATGGCACAGGTTCAGCACACTGCTGATGGCCCGGAGGCTGTCCTTTTCGGTGGTTGTCTCCGTCAGCTTTCGTGCTATCATCTCGGCTGTCTGTACCTCTCTGATGGGCAGTCCTTCTGAATACTGGCTTTCGATGACATAATAATACATTTTCAGATCCACATCGTCTTTGAAATTGCGGTTAAAGTCAGATGCAGTCGTGACATTGTTCAGTATGGCATTATACTGCAGCGCATATCCGATCCCTATGGACGCAATGGCAATGATGACAGCCATCAACGGAACCGCAACGATCAGGATCATCTTCCAGAGCTTGCTCTGCAGCGTCATTTTCCCGGGATTCATTTTAGGCCGGAAATTCAAGCTCACTGCCTGCCTCCTCTGCGGTATTCACTGGGTGTACAGCCATTGACCTTCCTGAATACGAAGCTGAAATAATGCGGATCCTTATATCCGACTGCGTATGCGATCTCGCTGGAACGCTTGCCGGACTGGCGGAGCATATGCTTTGCCTCCTCTATCCGCTTGCCTGTCAGGTATTCTATGAAAGTCACCCCTACTTCCTGGCTGAACACGGCGGAAAAGTAGTTTGGGCTGATGTTCACTTCCTTTGCCACCCTGTCAAGAGATATGGACTCATCCCTATAGTGCTCATCAATGAAATTGATCGCCCGTTTCAGCAGATCGTGCTGCTGCTTTTTGCTCTCACGGTCACGAAGCTCGATAGCCTGCCCCATTACACGCCGGGCATACTCCCGCAGCTCCTGCGGTGTCATCAGGCTGTCATTGGGCCTGAGCTCCAGAGACCAAAAGCTGTCCGCACGACATCCGATAGAATCCAGGTACTCCACTGCCGCAAAGTAGACCATCATAGTCAGATACCTGATAAACAATACCGGAGAAACACTCTCACCCTCAGCGCTTTGCAGCAGCTGATCTATAAAGCGGTCGATCTCCTCATTAGCTCCGCTGCTGAGAAAGCTGCGGATGCTTTTTTGATTTATATCCTTTTTATCCCTCTCCTCTCCCGGTCGGTTTCTCCTTTGGAAATCCCGGCAGATCGCTTCGGACAGGATATGCTCCTCAGGGCAGATATATCGATAGGATAAAATACGGCTGGCCTTGGCAAAGCACAGCGGTATGGCACTAAGCCGGGATACCGGAGCACCGCAGGCAATATGCCAGTCCACATCACGCCCTGCTGTGGTGCAGCAGCTCCGGATGCCGCTGATACACTCATCTGTGCGCTCTGCCATATCCTCCTGGCTGCCCTTTACCAGGACCGCATAAGTCGTGACGTTCCATGTGAAAAGGATAAACTCCGGATAATCGGAGATAAACTGCCTTATCTTGTCCTGTATCACCTTCACAGTGTCGGAATAGGACTCAGGCGCACTTGCATCATATCCTGCACTGCTCAGCGAAAAAAGCACGATATTGTAATACGGTGCATTCATGTCTATATTCAGCGTTTTTGCTGTCTCGGAAATTTCCAGCACACTCAGGGTGCCGGTGACGATCTGCTCAAAGAACCTCCTGCGGGCAAACGTCTCGTACTCCTGGACCTCCCGCTGGAACCTTTCCAGATATTCCTGCTGCTGCTGTTCGGCTTTCATTTTCTTATGGAGCGCGGACAGGATCTCCACCATTTTCCCTTTTACGACGGGCTTGAGCAGGTATTGCTCCACACCCATCCGAATAGCCTGCTGTGCATAGGAAAAATCATCGTATCCGCTGATGATGATTATCTTTGTCATCGGCAGTTCTTTTCGGACCAGCTCTATAAGCTCCAGTCCGTCCATGAACGGCATTTTGATATCCGTAATGAGAAGGTCGGGCTGTATTCGGCGGATCAGCGGCAAAGCCAGCTCCCCATCCGGAGCATCTCCGGAGTAAAAATAGCCATAGGCCTCCCAGGGAATGTTCTTGCGTATGCCCTCCCGCACCACAATCTCATCCTCGACAAGAAACACCTTGAACATACTGTCTTCTCTTCCAACAGATGTATCACGCGCTGCCATTATTTATACAACCCCCCATTTATTATGGATTACATACCACATATCTGCAATAGGATTTTTTCTGATTTCAGTTTATTTTCTTATGGTGCCGTTTTTATTGCTGAGTACGTCATTTGGACACATATGGGAACATAACAAAAACACCTGTGCAATTGATCTGCACAGGTGTTCTATTACATGCCTGATCAGTGGTGAAGCAAGCGTCTATGCGATATGCCCGATACCAAAAAACATCACTTATCAGATTCTTGGGACGATGGTCTGTATCCTTTTAAGTCTTGGGGCAAGAAGCAGTACAACAAAAGGAGTCAGCGCTATGGGTGCCACATCGGCGATACCGATCCAGGTCACACAGTACCAGTAGCTGAGTCCTGTGAAAAATGACAGGGACAAGCTTGTGGTAAGGATCATGAGGCATCCGAAAAGGATGGACCAGAAAAGGGATTTCCATATGAATTTTCCTTTTTCGGCTACAAGCTCATCAAGGGTCTTCGACCGCATCATAACAAAGGCAGGCAGCGCTGCGCTGAGGCCTACCGTGATCCCGTCGGCAAGCAGTGTGTGGGGAGCAATGAAATAACCGCCAAGGAGCGACCATACCAATGTTCCTATATAACCTGCAAAAAATCCTGTAACGGGTCCGAAAAGGAATCCGATCACTACGATCATGAAAGCAAAGGTCCTGAAATGGACTGCTCCCGGTATGAGAGGGATAGGGCTTCCGTATGCCCATAATACTCCGGTGAGGACACCAAAGATAACGAAAAAGATGATGTTTACGAATGTTAGCTTATTTTTTCCTGCCGCCATTTTACACTCCTCCTAATAATTTGTTTTTGCAAAAGCAGAAATTATATCCTTAAGCTCTTTGACAGCGTAGTCAAACAGCCTTTTGCCCTTTTCAGCGGAAGCAAATGTGGGAGCGCCTATCACTCCGCTTTTCGTAACATCACTGGTTTTCCAGCCTGCATTGTAAGGTCCGAACACAGTGACAAAATCATTGTCCCTCAGGCATTCCACAGGATCCTCGTCGACAGCCAGCTCCATATGCACAGTTTCTGCTCTTGCATACAGCATCAGTGAAGTCTCCAGCTCACAGGCATGGAAAACGCCGTAGGTGCCCGACTCCTTCAAGCCCTCAAGGCCTTTGTTCCAAAATGGAGTGAACCACCAGTCAAAGACAAATACATTCATATCGAAATCTATTCTCAGATCACGGCTTATCATATTGAGCATATCCGTATTGCCGCCATGGCTGTTGAGAAGGACAAGCTTCTTAAAGCCGCTTCGGGCAATGGCTTTAGTAATATCATACAGCATCGAGTAGTAGGTCTGGGTCCCAAAGGTAAGCGTACCGGCAAAGCCCATATGCTCATTGCTCTTTCCGATACAAAGCTGGGGTGCGAATATCAGGCTGCCCTCTTCGAACTTCTGTGTTTCGATGAAAACATCGATAAGCTTAGACAGTATTATGGAATCCGTCCCCACCGGCAGGTGAGCCCCATGCTGCTCTGTTGCCGACGTTGGAAGAAATACTATCGATGTTTCCTTATCGAGGGCTGCGATCTCATCTCTCGTCAGGTTTTCCCATTTTGCGATCATAGTTCAACGTCCTCCTTCAATAGATATGCTATAGCGGTATATAAAACAGGTAGTGCATAATCGACGTTATCACAGTGGAAATGATGGTAACCGTTATGAACAGAACATCCAGCCTTGATGATCTGACCACCTTGTAAGAGGTCCTTTTTACCTTGAAATCCAGCTTGTAGTAGTGCATCGCAAGGGATATGGAATGACCCTTCCCAAGTACACGGAACAGCAGCGGCAGCGAAACAATGACATAATTCTTCATCTTTGCGACAGCACTGCACTTTTCAACCTCAAGACCTCGTGAGCTTTGAGCTTCCATTATAGTGGAAAACTCCTTTATTAT
Source organism: Clostridiaceae bacterium (assembly GCA_012519745.1). Classification (GTDB taxonomy): domain Bacteria; phylum Bacillota; class Clostridia; order Acetivibrionales; family DTU013; genus DTU013. Next base: position 5,053 of record JAAYPO010000041.1, read on the forward strand.
TATCGGGATTATCTGAAATATCAGACCGACTCCAAAGGCCACAGCATACGGCACCCTCCAGGAACGCAATCCAAGGATGATCTGGCTGAAATTTGTCGAGAGTATAACTGTGTAAAAGGCTGAGATCATCAAAAATATCCTCAGTCCAAATACTCCGCCCTTGTAAAAGTCAAACCATTCCAGGCTGATGGTGTATTCCCTTCCAAACAATGTGAGGGAATCCCGAAGGATCCAGGGACCCTCATTGACCTGGAAAACCCCCAGAATGAGCCATAATAGAATAATGAATATCAGCAGCACCCTTATTCTTTTCAGAAGCTCTATCATGTACTTGCCGATGCGGCCTGCGCTCCAGATGAATACGAAGACTGCCAGCAGAAAAAGCAGAGCAGCTCCGGTTTTTATAAATGAAGTAAGTACAGACATTATTATAAAAAACAAAAACTTCGAACGGGGATCCAGTTTGTGTAAAAAAGAATCCATTTCAACATATTGTAAAAAATCGCCCATTTATTCTCTCCCGCACCTTTTCTATGCTCTATATAAACCTATAACTTCACCGACAAAGGAATGGACATCGCAGCAGATCTTCGATAACCCCAGATGCTTTGATAAAACGACCACAGGGGGAAGGGCTATATTGATCTGCTTAAACATCTCCCCGCATGACGCAAGCTCTTCCTTGGATGCCTGTGCCAGCTTAAGGCCCTCGTCAAGGATGAGTATCTCATCGGTTATCTTGAATACAAGTGGTATTTCATGACTGATTATTATTACCGTCTTGCCGTTGTCAGCCAGCCGCCTAATGATGTCTTCAAGCTTGTTTTTCAGGGCAAGATCCATGCCCAGAGTGGGTTCGTCGAATATCACGACCTGTGCTGATGAGAAAAGAACGGACAATATCGTCAACAGGTGCTTTTTCCCCATGGACAGGTTGACCGGCAGCTCATCCTTATATTCCAGCAGCCCATACTCCTCCAGGACCTTAAGGGCTTCCTCCTCGCTGAAGCTCACACCCTGTGCTCTTGCACAGAAGGTCAGTTCCTTGTATACCGTCTCTTCAAACAGCATGTGCTCAGGATGCTGAAAGACCAGGATTATATCCTTGCTGATCTGTGCGACAGATTTGCCGGTGGTTTCAATTCCCTTGTATTTTACGGTTCCTTTAGTGGGCTTGTACAAGCCATTTAGATGCTTAACAAATGTGGTCTTTCCCGAGCCGTTCTGCCCGAGTATAGATATGACCTTTCCCTTCCCGAATCCGGCGTCTACATCCACCAGTGCCTTGAATCCGTCGGAGAATGTCTTGCTGATACCTTCCGCGGTAAGGATATACTGCATCTCTCTGTGCTGAGGCTGCTGACCGGCTTCCTCCTCATATCCCGATCTGCCGTCGAGGAGTCCGGATAATACGGATCTAGCTTCCTCCAGGCTGTAAAACTGTTTCAGCCCTTCCACACTGCGCGAAAGCTCCCGGTAGATCTCCACCTCCTGGGGAATTGTCACCCCCAGCCTTTGCTGCGCCTCAAAATCCTGGAAAAATTCTTCTCTGTTGCCGTCAAAAATAACACTTCCATTTTCCAATCCGATCACATGATCAACGATATCACTGCACCAGTCCAGATTGTTATCGATAATAATGGTGCATTGCCCTGCCGCCCTCAGCTGCCTCAGTACTGACTGTATCAGCTTTTTGCCATTGGGGTCCAGCGAACTCACCGGCTCATCCATTATCAATATATCAGGATACATGGCAAGCACAGAAGCAATGCATACCGCCTGCCGCTGTCCGCCGGAAAGGGTTGCGACAGACCGCCGCCTAAGATGCTGGATATTCAGCAGGTCCAGTACATATTCCAGGCGTTCGGACACCTGTCCGCTCTCAATACCCATATTCTCTATTCCAAATGTAATAGCATCCTCTACTCCATAGCCGAAAAGCTGATTTTCAGGAGACTGGCTCACGACAGAAATGCCGGCGGACTGACCAAGATCGAAGGCTCCTTCGTATTCTCCTGATGGCATGAGATTTGGTATGACACCGCTCAATATGTTCACCAGCGTCGATTTTCCGCAGCCGCTGGGACCAACAATAGCTGTAACTTCCTTCTCCTTGATGTGGAAGCTGACCTGCTTTAAAACAGGCTCGGAATCAGAATTATACCTATAAGAAATGTTGCTGACATGAAAGCTCAATTTATTTTCTCCTCTACCTGGTGGGTTTTACCGGAAATACCGGCAGCTGCTCAAGGAATATGATGTCCTTGCGCTTTGCGGAATCACCTTCAGCCAGGATCGCTGCTTTGCCCGCGATGATCCCGCCTGCCTTGCTTATCAGTGACTCCATGGCCTTTATCGATTCCCCGGTACTTATGACATCATCTACTATCAGTATCCTTCTTCCTTTTATAAGATCGCTTTCTTCCTTCTCGAGACACAATATCTGCCTCTCCTGTGTGGTGATCGAATAGACCTCTGTTACAAATGGCTCCGTCATATATGGCTTTATACTTTTCCTCGCTACAAAATAGCGCTTCATACCAAGCAGATGTGCAAGCTCCTGTACCAGAGGGATACCCTTGGCTTCGGCAGTGATGAGATAATCGACTTCAGGTATGCGCCGGCTCAGTTCTTCGGCCGCTCGTATGACAAGCTCTGAATCTCCAAGTATGACAAAGCTTGCGATTTCCATCGTATCGGTGATTTGAACCACCGGCAATCTTCTTTCAAGGCCAACGACCTTCAAGTCATAGTAACGCATATATCACGCCCTCCGAATAGTAGTGTGATTTGATCAGATATGATGTCCGGCCCATCTACAAAGCGGCATAAAAAAAAGACATGAGAAGGCGCGGTTCAATAGGGAAACTTGCTGAACCATACCCCAAACCGATACGGAAAAAGGAAGAGAGGCATTATCTCACAAGGGATAGTGTCTCTCTTGTATGTTGAATTGTAATACTAAGCTTCTTGTCTGACAGTATCAAGGTATAAATTGATAGTATCAATCGGGCGATTACCGTTGTTTCTATATCCTTGATGCGGGCGTTCTGTATTGTAGTGATTTAACCATACATCAAGCTCACTTTGCAAGCTTTCAACGGTGTCGAAGAATTTTTCCCGGAATACGATCCTGAAGAATTCATCCAGGATAGTCCGGTTGAAACGCTCAACAAAACCATTAGTTTTAGGTGACCTGACCTTGGTTCTTCTGTGCTCAATATCATTAAGGGCCAGGTAAAGTTCATACGGGTGGCTCTCTGTGCCGCAGAACTCTCTGCCGTTGTCTGTCAGTACTGCTTGAAGTTCTATACCCTTATCCTTGTAGAACGGTATAGCATCGTTATGCAGGACTGATACAGCACATTCCGGAGCCTTGCTCGTATGAAGGAAAGCAAATGCATAGGAGCTAAAAGTGTCTACTACAGCGTGCATGTAAACCCTGCCAATACCTTTAAGACAACCTACATAGAAGGTATCCTGGGCAAGTAATTCACCCGGCCTTTTGGATTCAACGTGGCGCTCACGGAAACAGGGGTTATACTTTTCAATCTTTGCAACCTGCTCAGGGGTAAGCTCTAAGCCTTCGTTAAGGTGCTTTTGCTCAACCTTTAGCCATCGTTGGTAGGTAGAACCCAGGTTATTCTTAATCAGTATTTTCTGTATAGTAGGGGAACTAATACTAACTCCTTGCAGTTTAAGCCAATCAGACAATTTTACACAGCCCCAGGAGGGATGCTCAAGGCTTGCAGCAATAACCTTTGCTTCCACCTCTGGCGGTGTTGTCTGTGGGTGAGTAAGATGTATTGGTGGAAGGTCCTTTAAGCCTTCTATCCCATGGGTCTGAAAACGGCGTTTCCATTCGTAGAAGCTGTTTCGATCCATCCCGGAACGACTACAGGCTTCGGAAACATTGCCGAGAGCTTCAGCTAGCTGAAGCACGCTAAGCCTTTTAGCTGCCAGTTTAGCAGCGGGGTCCTTAACTGTTACTTTGGTTTGTACCATTTTTTATACACTCCTTATCTGCCAATATTATCTATATTATTGTCAGACAAGAAGGCTAGTTATACAGTTGAATAAATCGGACGATAGATTATTTATTATCACTATGATTTATTTTGTAATGTCAATAATTCCATCTGGCAATACGTCGTGATTTGGTATTTTCCCTTCTTTGAGCAAGTCAATATATGTATAGTAACTCTCCAATATTATAGCAAACGCTTCCTCTACCGACTCAGCCTGCTTATGCTCCACATAGAAAACAACCTCGCTGATCAACTGTGCAAGATAAGTATATAAATGCTCGATATAAATCATTAAAGATTTGTCTTCTTGGAAAGCAGAGTGCGTAATTTCATTACGTATGCGATAAAGTCGTTGTATGTGCCAACGTACCTTTAACGTGTAATGCTCAAGTTTTGAAATAATAATCGTCGTATCGTTCAAAATTGTGTGAATTTCATCACAACGATAGTTCAATAATTCGTTATTTGAACAATATCCCTTAAAGACTGCATATTGAGTTGGATTACGGAAAATATTAATTAAATCTGAAACTAACTTCTTCTTATCGGGAGAGTCCATATATATGCCAAGAGAAGTTTCATATTTGAAGCCACATCGCATACAGTCTTCTGTGAAATTTCGCATAATCCTATAGATATATCGTACCGATAGAACTTCAGGGAGTACGCATTTAATGTGGGAAATAATGTCTGCATATTGCCCTGTCCTCATTACTGATTCTATAGCAATCCACAATGAGATAAATTTCGTTTCTTGAAAGTAAGACGATCTACTTAAATTTGTATAGGAAAAAGCTGCATGAAGTCTGTTCATAATTTGTGATTTTTGCGGATTCACTAAAATCTTATTTGTATCAGCAAATACATTGTTATTGCTATCAATATAATCATACGTCTTAAATACGTCCGTTATTGTTAACGCTTCTGCTAAATTGTCTGTTATATCGTATATAATAATTTGTGGTGAGTTTACAATCCATGGATTAATTGTATTATAAAAAGTTGCAACACTTAATCTACTGTTCAGATGATTAATTGAGGATAAAGCAGCGGCATATAAATCAGTAGAAGTTAACCTAACTAAGATATAACTTGTATCGGAGTTGATTTTTGAATAGAGGTTTTGCCGTGCTGGGTCATCATTAATAATCTCATTGCCTCTTTTTAAGTCAAGACCTAAGGAACCTACAATTTCTCGAACATTATCTGCTGAAATACCTTTTCGTGTTCCAATTTTAATACTGTAATAAACCTCAAAATTATTATCAGCCTTGACAGTAATTTTTTGAGTAAAGCAGTTCCATTTTTCATCAAGTGATAAGTCTCCTTCAAAGCATTTTGAAAGTAAAATAAGCCCTTTTGCAGACCATCCCATCTGAATACATTGACTAATAACCATAGCCATGTGACGCTCAATTTGCTTATAGTTTTTAGAGTCAATATCTGCTTTAAGCTCTTGTAATAAATATTTCATGTAATTATTATTGAGTATTCTTACAGGTGTTTTTAGCTGAAACCTAAGGCGATTAAGAGAAATGTAAAACGCACTGTTTTTATCCTCAATCGGTTCATTACGTTGCTTGGAGTCGATTTTTGTTGATAAAATTCTAAGCAAGGTATTATGTAAAGGTTTATTATATTTTTCTATCACATCGTCAGCCTTAAGAATTTCAAATGCTTCAGACTTCACATCATCAACATTTTGCCGCGATGTTAATAAGCCAGATAACGTTTTATCTATTACATCCGCAAGTTCAATACAAGCCACGCATGAGTTAAGGATATTGTACTGATACATATCCAATGTTCTACTTTCTAGCATTTCACTCCATCTCTGATAAAAAAACAATAATTCTTCATTGACTTTTTTATATTGCAAAGCGCGATTATTGCTTCCAGCAAGCATATATTTTCCTCTTCTCCTGTTTATCATGTTTATCGAATACTGAGATTGCCATTGACATTTATTCAATTAGTTCATATAATAAAAGTGTGGAGATTATCCATACTAATATTGCTATAAAGAGGTAGATTCTTTAGTGACGAGGCGTTTTGCTCGCACGAAAAGAACAAACCTCTTTTTTATTTTACCATAATTTGTCGAAAGTTCAAATAATATTGCAGCACTTTTTATGTTTTTTACACAGTATAGTATCTGATTCGTAACAAGCAGGTCTGTAATTGTTGATAATGTAGGATAAAGACACAAAAAAGATTTTTGATATAAAAATGAGTGCGGAAGTTCTTCCCCTCATAATGCTGGTGTGGCGCAGTGGTAGCGCAAGGCCAGGGGGTTCAAATCCCCTCACCAGCTCCAGTCTAAAACCGTGTAGGTTCAACGACTGCACGTTTTTTATTGCTCATTCGTAGCGAGAAAAGTGACAAATGCTAACGTGAGTTTGTATCCAGTATAAGGATAATAAATCTTGTATTGTTCGTTTGAGAGATGTATAATAACAATGACATACTTCGACAGGAGTTTATTGCCATGGATTATGTTACGCCAAAGGACAAAGCAAAAGAATGGGGCCTCACACAGCGCAGAGTGGAAATACTCTGCGACAAAGGCCGTATCCCCGGAGCTTATCGACTCGGTCGAGTTTGGGCTATTCCAAAGGATGCCGAGAAGCCGATAGACGGACGGACCAAAGCGGCGAAAGAGAAGTTATTCAGAAACATACAGGATTAATGGATGTTGGAGGTATTAGTTATGTCTCCTAAGTTAGATTTTTTTGACGAACAATCAGAGCAGTCAAAGGTTAAAGCAAAATTAGTAACTGATTATTTCAATGCGTGGTCTCGAGTTATGCGAAATCATTGGCGGGGCCCGATAGGATATATCGATTTGTTTTGCGGCCCTGGAAGATATAAGGACGGCAATAAGTCAGTTCCGATGATTCTTCTTGAAAAGATAGCAGAAGACAGCACACTGTCACCTCGGATGCTTTTTGTCTTTAACGATGCAAATCCGGAAAACACTGCCAACCTAAAATCTGAGGTCGAAAAATTACCTTATGGTACGGAAATGCTAAAACGCATTGAGTTTACAAACAGGATAATTGATAAAGCCTATCCGTCTTCAATTAACATTCATCCCAACATTCCAATCTTGTCCTTTGTTGATCCTTGGGGATATAAAGGATTGACAATGGAACTTATTGAATTGCTAATTCGAAATAAAGGATCTGAGTGCATTTTCTTTTTTAATTACAATCGAATCAATATGGCCATGAGCAGCAATACATACTTTGATGAACATCTTGAGGGCATTTTTGGGAAAGAGCATACGGCAGTATTGAAACAAGAAATGTTACTGCTATCTGCTGGGCATAGAGAACAAGTCCTTTTGAATGCACTGATTTCCACATTAAAAAATAGAAGCGGATATTACGTATTACCGTTCAAGTTCTACTGTCAGAAGATTGCGAGAACGAGTCACTTTATTATCTTTGTTACAAAGCATAGTGCAGGATACAAGATTATGAAGGAAATAATGTATTCCAACAGCGCAAAAGATGTTGATGGAGTAGCGAATTTTTCATTCAAAGATAGCTATAATTTCGGCTCTCAACCAGAGCAATTATCAATCTTTTCCCGCCCTTTGGATGAACTATGTATTGCTTTAGAAACAAATAACAGTGGAAAAAGAATTCCTGTCAAACAGCTGTGTGATTGCGTTATGCTTGATACAACAAACAACTTCGTTTCCCAAAATGTAAAAGATGCATTGCGGAGACTTGAGAAAAAAGGTAAAGTGAAGATTATCGGAAGAAAGAAAAAATATCAAAATGGTAAAGTAACAATGCCAGACGACGCAACTGTCTTCTTTGCCAATAAGGAGTAATATAATATGTCGACAAATTCAAAAATCGAATGGACACAAACCACATGGAATCCTATTACAGGATGTACCCCGATATCTGCTGGATGCGAACATTGCTATGCTGCTACGCTTGCGAAAAGGCTAAAAGCGATGGGAAATCCTCGTTATAAAAACGGGTTTCAAGTTACAATCCATCACGATTTATTTAAAACACCATTTAAATGGTCAAAACCAAGGATGATTTTCGTAAATTCGATGTCTGATTTATTTCATGAGAATATTCCGGATAAAGATATTTTGTCACTGTTCCAAACCATGAATCAAACACCATGGCATACGTATCAAATACTAACGAAACGTCCAGATAGACTTCTTGAATTAACAAATCAAATTAATTGGAGCGCGAATATTTGGATGGGTGTGACAGTTGAGAATAATGAATTCGTATCCAGATGCGAAGATCTTAAAAAATGTGGAGCTCAAGTAAAATTTGTATCCGCTGAGCCACTGTTAACCTCTCTTTCGGATATAAAACTTAATGGTATTAATTGGTTGATTGTAGGAGGCGAATCAGGTCCCAAGAGTCGACCAATAGCTGAAGAGTGGGTACTTGATTTGCAGGAAAAAGCTAAAAAGTCAAGTACAGCATTCTTTTTTAAACAATGGGGAGGAGTTAATAAGAAGAAGACGGGCTCGCTTTTACAGGGGGCAGAGTATAAAGCATATCCCCAAATATCGAAGTACGCAGAATTAATAAGTGAGGAGGCAAAATAACTATGGCACGTCCCAAGAAAAAGCAACTCAGCGACGCCGATGTGGCGAAGATGCGCGATATAGAGACTTATGAACACTCGGATAAGAAACGCACGAATAATCCGCCTGTGGGCATGGCGCAATATGACAAGGTGCAGGAAACGAAAAAGACCTATCAGTTTGACCCGCACCTTGACCCGACGCTGCAATGGGCGGGCAAGGCCGAGGGCATGAGCTTTGACGTGCCGACTTCCTCTATACATATCCATGAGTCCATCAAGCCGCACAAGATTATCCGTGCGGTGCAGGCCATTGGCGACGATTATGAGGATAAGCAGATAAGTCTATTTGAGACGCCGGTTGAGAGGATGCGCCGCCGCAGGGATGCTATCGAATTCTATCAGCACGGTGTCAACTGGACAAACCGACTCATTGCCGGCGACAGCCTTGTAATCATGAACTCCCTGCTGGAAAAAGAGGGTATGGCTGGGCAGGTGCAGATGGTCTACATCGACCCGCCTTACGGTATCAAGTACGGCTCCAATTTTCAGCCATTTGTGGACAAGCGCGACGTTAAGGATAAAAAGGATGAGGATTTGACTCAGGAACCCGAAATGATTAAAGCTTTTCGGGACACCTGGGAGCTTGGCATTCATTCCTATCTGACTTACCTGCGCAACCGTTTGTTGCTGGCGCGAGAGCTACTGTCTGATAGCGGCAGCGTGTTTGTACAAATTAGCGAAGAAAACGTGCATTATATCAGAAATTTATGTGATGAAGTATTCGGTACCCAAAATTTTATTGCACAAATATCATTTAGGAAAAAGACAATGCCATTAGGAGCTTCCTACATGGAACAAATGCACGATTATATTGTGTTTTATGCGAAGAAAAAAGAGACTTTAAAATTTAAGCAATTATATCTTCCCTATTCTCCCGAAG
>JAAYPO010000042.1 GCA_012519745.1 Clostridiaceae bacterium
ATGTCGGGTTCCACTGCTTCTTTGTATCCATTGGCGGATATATTCTGAACAGCGTCGCTGACACCATGGTCCTGGATCTTCACATCGATAGTCCTCATGCTGTCAACGATGGTCACGGCTCGCTCTTCCAAAGCGCTGAGCTTTTTCTCCGCCTCTTTCATATTCGCATTCAGTTCTTCGTTCTTTACATCGATCTGACTTACAATATAGTCTGAAAAACGATTAAGCTCATCTATCATCTGTTCTGCGTCATTTATGATTTCGACAAGCTCCTGTTTTTTATCATCAAAGGCCTTGCGGAACACAAAGATATTCTTTTTATCGATCAGAATGAGTATCAAAGAAATAATCGACAACAGAATCCCAATAAAAATCAAGCTGACATAAAAACCGCTCATTGCTGCACCTCTCTTTAGTCTTAAGCATCACTGCAATAAGGCTATTTTTTCATATGTATATAACAGTACGCATAGTGTCCAGCCCTTATGTCCTGAATGGATCCGGACATACATACATGCTAGATCTTTATATCTATGGTACTTGTCTTTATGGTACTGCTTCGCTTCCGGCCGTCAGTGCCGTCGGAGGCTTTCCCTTTCCTGCCGTCCTTTTTCCTTTTTTCACTTTGCTGGCGGCTTTCTTCCCGTTGCTTCTCGTTTATACGAGCCTCATGTGTCTGCGACTTAGAATAGACCTGCTTGAGTGTATCCTCAGCCTTATCCTTCATGGCAGAAGCCTGCTGCTGTTGAAGAGCAAGGTTTTTTTGAAGCTCGTCACTTCGCATCTTGGCTGCGTCTATGGTCCTTGGTATCATTACCTGGAAATCCACCGGTTTAACAGACATTTGATTCACATCCTTGTCCGGCGCCAAAACAGATCACATTACCTGTCTATAGCGCCAACCCGTATATCAGCCCCATCCCTGTATAGTGTGCAATACTGCAGATTCTCCTTTACATACATCATACATGATCCGATGGCCACCTTTGTCCCCGGATATATATAATTGTAGCATCTGACCTTTCCATAAGCCTCCTGCTGGAGCTTTGCATCCAGTATGTTCATTTCATCCTTCAGCTCCTGGAGCCTGCTGGTAAAGAAAACTCTGGTCCTGAGGCTTTTAGCCAGCATTTCCTTTTTCTCCGGCGTCAGGGCATTGGCCATCTCCAGCTTCTTCAGGATGGTTATCGCCTGCTCTGCCTTTCTGAGATCTGTTTCCATCTGTATTATCTCATCCTTGATAGCCTTGTATCTCTCTCTGACGGTAGGATCTACACCGACCTCGATATCGGTGACAGTTGCCAGATGAGAGCCTATTACCTTGGCAACTATCTCCTTTCCTACTTTGCAGCTTCCGCCCACAAGCAGTCCTTTCCTTCCTGAAAGCTCCAGTTTATTTCCGCATTTCACATTGCTGTGCATTATGGCTTCCGCCTTTATATCATTCCTGGCCTCGATGTTGCTGTTTTCTATATATCGTGCTATGATATCGCCGCCGCTGACAAGTATTCCCTTTCCCATTCCCTGCATCCCTCTTCTGAGTATTATGTCGCCTCCGGCTTTTATCACTGCTCCTTCAACCACTCCTGCAACTTCGACAGTGCCGCCGGCTTCGATAACAAATCCAGAAAGGACGTTGCCTCTGACAGAAACATTTCCGATAAAATTTATGTTTCCTGTGGAATTGTCAACATCAGCCTGGACATCGTACGTGGAAAATACACTTACCTTGCCGTCGATATAGCTTATCTGTCCGCTGATATTTGCCAACAGCTTTGTGCCGTCCTCTGAAATGACTACATTCCGCCCTCTTGGCATGGGAATCGGCTTTCCGTCCAATGCCGGCAGATCTGTTCCATATACTGTTTTGCCCGGAGTTCCCGGCACAGGAGGTATCATAGTACAGAGGGCCTGATCCTTTTCAGCGCTCTGGATAAGGTTCAGCTCCCTGAAGTCAACTCGGCCGTCTTCAAGGATCATCGGCTTGCTCTCTCTGTTTGTATCGAAATGGAACTCTATCCTTCCGTTGCGTCCGTTAACAGGCGGGATCCCTTCTGCTACCAGGATCATTTCGTTAAAGACCGGATATTTTACTATGGTCTCCAGATTAGTTTTGTTTATCCCATAGATTATCCCGTTCTTTGAAAGCTCTCCAAGGACCTCCTCCAACGTCAGCATCCTTCCGTTATCAGGAGCAGTGAAGGAGATGTATGCCTTCATTTTGTCCGGAGAGACCATTACATTCACTGTAGCGTCGATCTTGACCTCATCCTGCGGTCCTGCTATCCTTACCGGTGTTTTATCGGCTTTTCTTACGGCAAGGTCAACTATGTCCTTGTCGAAATTCTTTATCTTTTTTTTATTGAGACGATCAATGACATCCTTTGTCTCAAGTCTTTTTCCGTTTGTTTCAGGCGGATAGACACAGATAAATACACCGTCATTTTTGAACAGTACTTCGTAAAAACCATCATTTATATTGTTTCCGATGTAATTACGGCCCATTTGATATGCCCCCCGTTGATTACCCTTGATCTGTGTATGTCCGGTCAATCATCAAGCAGCGATTTTTGTCTGGCCAGTTTGCCTCTAAGGCGCATGATCGCTTTGGTATGCAGTTGTGAAATCCTTGATTCGGACACCTTCATTATCGCACTTATTTCCTTGAGTGTCAATTCTTCATAATAATAGAGCGTCAGTACCATTTTCTCCTTTTCAGGAAGCTTGTCTATAGCATCTCCGAGTATTTCACCCAGTTCATTGAGTTCTGCTTCATATTCAGGTCTGTCCTGCTTGCTAGCGCCTGCTGCATCTATCCCTATCTCATAGTTCTGTTCCAGGAAATCCTCCAGTGAAACCATCGACGAAACATTTACTTCATTAAGGAGCTTATAAAAATCCTCAAGTGATATATTCAGCTTATTTGCTATATCCTTGTCCGATGCGGAATGGCCCAGTTCATTCTCGACCTCCCAATAAGCCCTTTCCAGCTCCTTGTTTTTTTGTCTGAGAGATCTGGGGACCCAATCCATCTCCCTTATGCTGTCAATAATGGACCCTCTTATCCTAAGTGACGCATATGTCTCAAATTTGACGCCCTTATTGATATCAAATTTATCAATGGCGTCTATCAGGCCAAAAACGCCAAAGCTGACAAGGTCATCATACTCAACATTGGATCCGAAATAAATGTTGAGCCTGCCTGCGATATACTTGATCAGATGTGAATACTCAAGTATCAGGGTTTCTCTCAACGCCGGATCCCTTGTCTCATGGTACTGCTTCCAAAGCTCCTTCTGATTGTTACTGTTGGTAAGCATCTACATCCCCCGTAAAATCTTATTGCTCTTTCGCTTTTGTTCTTACAGCCTGTGCGATACTAAGAGGCTCAAACCCGTCCATCTCCGTATCTCCCGCTGCCATATCTATAGTATGTGCCGATTTGGCTGCATTCTTTTTGGCAGCCATAGCCTCGGCGATTTTTTCTTCTTTAAGTCTTTTTAACCTTTGCTCCTCTTCCAGTTCCTTCTCTCGCTTTCTTATAGCAGCCTGTCTCTTTACGTCAAATATAGTGTTTCTGACAAATGTTCCGAGAATAAAAAACACCAGCATCATCACTGCCATCCGGATATAGATCTTCTGGCTGTCAGCCCCTGCTGCAAAGCTAATGATGCCGGCAAGGACCGCTGCCATACACCCGGATATGAACGGAAGTCTGCGCAAGCGCTCCATACCTAGATCTCCTTTATACCGTGCCCGATAGTCTTTATTAAAAGCTTCCCGTCCTCCGAATGTATTTCTATGGTCCTTCCGTGGTTGCCTCCCGTATCCTCCGCTATGATGGGGATCCTCAGAGTTTTGAGGACTTCCTTTGAAGCAGCTACATTTCTGGCCCCTATTTTGAGGATGTCCGATGTATCATTAAATGAAAACATCTGTGCCCCCCCTGCCAGCTTTGCGATCAGTTTAGTCCTGACAGCACCTAAGGCTACCATGTCATCTATGAGCTTGACGATGGCGGTGTCGGCAAATTTGGCAATATTCGTATTGTTTCGGGCCTGCTGGCTCGATGGAAGCATGACATGCGCCAGTCCTGCAACCTTTCTTGTCGGATCGTAAAGAGCAATGCCCACACATGAACCCAATCCAAGTGTCGTAATAATGCAAGGATGCTGGGAAGACTGCAGATCAGCCATTCCAACCTTAATAAATTTGTACATCAGCAGTTTACTCCTAAAGCTCTCAACAGTATATCATAAGTATCATAATCGGGCACGAGGAAGAAATCTCCCACGACCCTTGCACAGCCTTCAGAAAATTCTGTCTCTATATACAAGACTGTGTCTCCGACCTTTCCGAATTCTATAGCGGGAACACTCAATATAGCACCCGCCATATCAATGGCAAGATCCGGCACGGAGGATATTATCTTGAGATTCGTCAAGGCCGAAAGCGATGACAGGTATGATCCCGCAAGTATGTTGCCTATCTCCTTCAATGCAGAGAGCTCGATCTCGGAAAATTCCTCCTGCACTATGTCAAGGGGTCTGCCCATTAGCATATTGACCAACAGCGCAGCTGCCTGCTGCTTGAGTATGAACATTATATTGCCTGTGAGATCCCCGCTGACCTTCAGCAGTATACCCACTACCGGCAATTCTGCTCCCCCCAGGATCTCATTGACATCTTTGAACTCGAGTATCTTTGCCCTGGGAACATCCATATCGATTTTTCTGTTCAGGAGCTTGGCCAGTGCCGTCGCTGCATTGCCGGCGCCGATATTGCCTATTTCCTTCAGTACATCAAGATGCATGTTGTTAAGATTATTGATATCCGTAACCATCTCATATTCTCCTGTTTATTACTCCATTTGGTTAACCTTCTTCCAACGATACAAGCTTCTCAAGATTCAACAGCGTTATTATTCTTTCATTTACCTTGCCGACGCCGGTGATGTAATCGAGGGAGTGCTCACCTGTGATATTTGCTATGTTTTCAGTAGTTTCCTCGTTGAGTTCTATTACCTCTGCCACAGAATCGACGATTATCCCGGCGGAGAATTCATCCAGCTTAATAATGATTATCCTGGTGTCCTCATCATAAGCATCCTCTGCCAGACCAAACCTGCTCCTGAGACTTACCACCGGTATTATCTCTCCTCTCAGGTTTATCACGCCCTTTAGAAAGGCCGGCAGTTTTGGCACTCTGGTGATATTCATATCCTTTTCTATGATGGTTGTGATCTTGTTTATGTCTATACCGAATTCATTGTTATCCAGCTTGAATATAAGGTGTTTCTTAGCCTCAGATATATTTTGCTCCGCCATGACCGTACCTCCTTCTTATTTCTGTGAACTAATTTGCCAGTGCATTTACGTCAAGTATCAGGGCAACATTTCCGTCTCCCAGTATAGTGGCGCTGGTTATTACCTTTATCCCTGTAAAGAACCTGCCCAGCGACTTCTGGACTATCTCCTGCTGTCCGATGATCCTGTCTACAACAAATCCGGTCAATCTCTCGCCCTTCTTTACTATTACCAGAGTAAGGGTCTTCTGCTCCTGTGCATTTTCTCTGGGCACCTCAAGGACCTCATCAAGCCGGACCACTGGAATAACTGTGTTCCTGTACATCACGACTTCCTGGTTCTGGACGGTTTTGATATCGGAAGGCAGTATATTGGTAATCTTGTGGACTGAGCTTAGCTGGATCGCGTATTTTTCGTCTCCCACCATTACCAGAAGCGCCTGTATTATAGCAAGGGTAAGAGGCAGCCTAATAAAGAATCTGCTTCCGCTTCCAAGCTCTGTCTCTACCTCCACCATTCCTCCAAGAGTCTCTATCTTTGTTTTTACAACATCAAGACCTACTCCTCTTCCGGATAGGTCTGTTATATGGTCTGCCGTACTGAAGCTGGGCTTGAACAGAAAATCGATGGTGTCCTTTTTCGAAAGGTTCACAGCCAACTCCTTGCTGATCAGACCACGGTCGATAGCTTTCTTCTTGACTTTCTCAACATTTATTCCCTGACCGTCATCACCAACCTCGATAACGACATTGTTACCATCCTGATATGCCTTCAGCTCTATCCTTCCGCTTTCCGGCTTGCCAAGACTCTTTCTTTCCTCTCTGGACTCTATACCATGGTCACAGGAATTTCTCAGCAGATGGATCAGCGGATCGCCGATCTCATCGATAACTGTCCTGTCAAGCTCCGTCTCCTCACCCGACATTATAAGCTCCACTTCCTTGCCCAGCTCCTTTGATATGTCGCGGATCATTCTGGGGAAACGGTTAAATACGGTCTCCACAGGCACCATCCTTACCTTCATAACAGCATCGTGAAGATTGGTGGTGATCCTTTCAAGATACTCGATGGCTTCATTATGCTGCTGTGTCCTTTCGATACCCTCCAGACCTTCGAGTCTTGTCTTTTGGATGATCAGCTCACTTACAAGGTTAAGAAGGACATCAAGCCTGTCGATATCGACTCTGACTGTTTTGCCCGTCTTTGTCTTCTTACCGGCAGTCTCGTTCTTTTCGTTTCTGGCTGCGGTATCCTTTTTATCTGCATCCATACCCTGGCTTTGTTCAATGGCAGTAAAGACTTCGGCAACCGGTAAAGTGCTGTTTTTGTTCTTTTCCTTGATCAGCTTTATAATAACATCATCAACTTCTGCAATAGAATTCAGATCCTTTTTGAGCAGATCCTCATCACTTTTGGTAAGCACGATGACTGTAAATTCAAAGTCAAATTGTTCATCCTCTATGTCCTGTACCTTCGGTTCAGACTTTATGATCTCTGCATGCCTTTCCAATGTCTTGAATACTATGAAAGCCCTTGCAGATTTCAGTACGCAGCCCTTGTTCAGCTTCACTGTGATTTGAAGCGTATTGTTGCCCATATCAGCAGCCTTGTTTATGATATTCACATCATACTGGTCCAGCACAAGATCAGAGCTTACTACACCGCCGGTACCAGCCGCCGGAGCTTTTGACTCAGCCTGTTTCTGTACATTTTCCGTGTCTCTGTTTTTCAGCAGCTCTGCCAATGCGGTTATAAGCTCTGTATTATCATCCGTTCCTTCGGTACTGGTCTCGATCACCTTTGCATTATACCCTTCCAAAGCGTCCAGACATTTGAACAGCAGGTCGATAAGCTGAGGGCTTACCTTTATTTCGTTGTTTCTGAGAGCATGCAGGACATCTTCCATATCATGCGTCAATCTGGACATCCTTGTGAAGCCCATTGTGCCCGACATGCCCTTGAGCGTGTGGGCCACTCTGAATACTTCATTAAGCATTGAAGTATCATCAGGGTTCTTTTCCATTTGAAGCAAACACTGATTCAAGATTTGTAAGTGCTCCCTGGTCTCTTCAATAAAAATTTCCAAGTACTGACTCATGTCCATTATTGCTCCACCCCCATATATTTGACTATGACTCCTGCTATTTCCTTCAGTGGAACTATTGCATCCACCAAACCCGTACTTATTGCAGACTTTGGCATTCCGTATACCACACAGGATATTTCATCCTGGCATATCACCACTGCCTTGTTCGCTTCCTTGATGCTTACGATGCCTTCCTTGCCGTCACTGCCCATACCGGTCATTATTACCCCTATTACATTGGGGAAGCCTGTCCTTGCTATTGAGTTCATCAATACATTTACAGCCGGCCTGTGGCCTCCCACCGGTTTATCCTTCGTGATCCTGATCTTCATGGTGCCATCCTTGCCGGTATCGACCTCCATGTGGAAATCCCCCGGCGCTATGTACGCATATCCCGGCCTGACGATCTCGCCTTCCTCGCCTTCCTTTACATTTACCCCGCTGAGAGTGTTGAGCCTGTCGGCAAGGGATTTTGTAAAGCCGGGAGGCATATGCTGTACGATCAGGATCGCCGCTGATATATCCTCCGGTATATAAGGAATGACCTCCTGCAAGGCCTTGGGCCCTCCCGTAGATGTCCCTATGACGATCAGTGCCTTCAGCTCCCCGTATTTTTCCTTTGACGGCCTTGCCACGATCCCGGGCTTCACCGGCTGCTTACTGCCGCGATTCCTTTTTAGGACTTCATAGGCCATCCTTATTTTTTCAATGATCTCCGCTTTCTTTTCTTCTCCTGATATCTCAAAGAGACCCGCCGGTTTAGTGATAAAGTCAATGGCTCCGGATTCAAGTGCTTCAATGGTAGCCCTTCCTCCTTCAACAGTCAGGCTGCTGAGCATGATCACAGGAATGTCCGTTATCTTCTGTATCTCCTTCAGACAGCTCAAGCCATCCATTGAAGGCATATGTATGTCAAGAGTAATGACATCCGGCTTTATCTCTCTTACTTTATCAAGGGCTTCAAGACCATTGCGTGCAGTGCCCGATACTCTGATGTCATCGGTAGATGCCAGTATATCGGTCAACATTTTGCGCATAAAAGCTGAATCATCTACCACCAGGACTTCTATGGTTTTTGCCATTGATCAAATCATTCCTTTATTGATTAATTTTCGCTGCTCACTAAAAATATATCTAATTATCTTTTCCCGGCTGCTGTCACTTATATCAACAAATTGAATGCCGGCGATATATTTGTATCTGCTGTCCCTGAGCATTCGCTCACACCTTGCTGTCTTTCCGCGAAAGCTGATTTTCTCATTCTGTCCGTTGAAGATCTCGCCCTCTATAAAGCTGCCCTTCTCGAGCTTATCCCTTAGGATCAGGCTAATACCTCCTCCGCTCAGGTCAGTTGCCAGAGTCCTTGCATATGGTGTATCTGCATCGTATTCCCCGCCAAAAAACGGAACGACTCTGTACCTGACCTCAAGGAGAACATCCAGCCTGAAATAGCTGCGTCTCTGTATCCTTACTATCTCTCCCAGCTTTTCGATCAGCAGGATATGAAGGTTATCCTCGATGCTCCTGCCCCTGACAATTGCCTCGAATTTGTTCAGAGCCGTCAGCTTCCCTGTTCTTCTGATAAAATATATATCTATCAATGTGCCTGTTTCAACAGGGACGATCTTTCCCTCATATATAGGAGCGGCAATGGCCGCAGTATCATCTTTTTCATACCACTCAAACTGGCTGGCATATACAGGCCTTTCATCGTCAGCCGTATTGACTTCAATCTCCAGCTTCGTTCCGATTTCAATATCCGACAATTCCATTCCCTAATTCCCTCGCCGCCTGTCATTAAACTTTCATAAAGCCTACCAGCCTGCTCAGGAAACCTCTTACTCCATTATTCCGGTTCTGTTGATTCGAATCTCCCCTTTGTATGAGCTTGTCCGAAATCTCTCTTATATTCCTGGCCGCCTGGCTTTTCGGGTAAACTATTGAAAACGGCTGCTGCTGTTTTACAGCCTTCACCACCGATTCATCATGGAGTATATATCCTGCGGGCTCCAGTTTTATCCCCAGAAACCTGTCAGCTACCAGTACCAGCTTGTTGAGCACGTCATTGGCCTCACTGCTGCTCTCTGACCTGTTGACGATGACTCGGATGGTTTTTGTTCTGTCCCGGTTGGACACCATCTTGATCAATGCGTAGGCATCTGTAATGGATGTCGGTTCCGGTGTGGTCACCAGCAATACCTCGTCAGCGGCTGCTACAAAGCTCATTACATTTTCCGAGAGTCCCGCGCCTGTGTCAACTATTATTATGTCAGCCAGCTTGTCGAGCAGTGACATATTTTCAACGAACCTTGCGATCTGCTGTCTGTCAAGCTTGACCAGATCCTCTACTCCCGAGCCGCCTGAAATGAACTTGGTGTTTCTTGGTCCCTCCGTCAATACCTCCAGTATGTTTTTTTTGTTTTTTATCACATCCAGCAGCGTATACTGTGGTACTATGCCAAAAAGAACATCGATATTTGCAAGTCCGAAATCGGCGTCAAGTATTATTACCCTTTGTCCCTGTTCACTAAGTGCTATTGCAAGGTTGATGGTGATATTTGTTTTTCCGACCCCGCCTTTGCCGCTGGTGACAGTTATGACCCTTGCATTTCTCTTTACAGGCGCGGCAGGTGCAAGCACTCTGTTTACAGCCTGTTTGAGTTTCAGGTTATCGATGACCTGCCTTAGTTTTTCTGCCTGATCCGTCATCTGGTATAGCTCCCTATAAGGTTCTTCGTAATCTTTTCGATGTTGGCTGTCTCAATATCATCAGGCACGCTTTGTCCCGTAGTAATATATGAAAGACTTTTTCCGGTCATATATCTGACATTGAGTATGATACCCAACACCGGAGCTTCGTCTGTCTTTGTAAATATCAGCTTGTAATCCTTCAAAAAGCTGTAGCTTTTCAATATCTCACTGCAGTTGCGGATACTTGTGGTGGCACTGAGAACCAGGTATATTTCATCTGCCTCTGATGCCGATATCAATGCCTTCAGCTCTTCGAACTGTGCCTTGTTTTTATGGCTCCTGCCCGCTGTGTCTATCAGCACCAGGTCCTTATCGGAGTGCAGGCTGACGGCTTCCTTTATTTCCGCTGGTGTATATGCCACACAAACCGGTATACCGAGTATTTCAGCATATGTCTTCAGCTGCTCTACCGCAGCGATACGGTAAGTATCTGCAGTGATCAGCCCAATAGTCTTTTTCTGGTTCAGCAGATAATTGGCCGCAATCTTTGCAAGAGTTGTTGTCTTGCCTACCCCTGTGGGTCCTACAAATATAACAACTGTCGGCTTTCCCTCTGTCCCCGTCTTTATAGTATCAGGTCTTCCCAATAATCCCGATATGATACCGGACAGCTGGGCGGCCATATCGTTGACACCCGCCTTCCCGCCTGTTCTTGCGGATGCCGCATCGATCAGCTTTCTGGCGATGTCGGCGTCCACTTCATTTTTAATCAGGTTGTTAAAAAATATTTCTGCCGTTCTGGAGCTCTGCCTGTCATTCCCCTCTTTGTTTTGATCATTTGCGGTATTGTCATCTGTTTTTACTTGGGAATAAAGCTTTTGCAGCATTTCTTCAATATTTGTTATTTTATTCTCCAGATTAGCTATTTTTTCCTCCTTTTCGACAAAATTAGTTTTATCTTCGGAATTATTATATGATTGCCTTTCAGGGGCTTTGGACATGTCCCTCTCCCGTTTTTGCTCATCATATTCATCCACGGCCGCAAGTACTTCTATCATGGGTTTTGAAAATAACCCCAAAAAACCTTTTTTCTTGACCTTTTTTGTATTTAGGATAAGGGCCTCGCTCCCAAGGTCCATCTTTACCTTCAATATTGCTTCCTGTGTGTTTTTTGCCATGTAGCGGCGGATTTTCATAGCTTCCTCGCTCACCTGTAATATTTTGCTCAAATTTATTTTATCACATATCAATATATTTTGCTATTTAAGTATAAAAAACGACATAGTACTACGCACTTACTACTCCAACGGACTGGATCTCCAGTTCCGGATCCAGTTCATTATAGGATAACACTACAAGTCCTGGTATGGATTGATCAGTCAACTTTTTAAAATACAGTCTGACAACAGGCGATGCCAGCACAATGGGCTGCTGACCCAGCTGTACCAGCTTTTGGACCTGTCTTGAGAGACTTCCGAGTATGGTGTTGGTAATACCGGGATCCAGAGACAGATATGTTCCGGTCTCTGTTTTCTGCAATGAATCAAGCAGAAGCTGTTCAAGCTTCGGATCCAGGGTTATTACACTGGATCTGCTGTCGGTAAAGAATTTTTTGGATATAGCCCTGCCCAATGACTGGCGTACATACTCCGTCAGCATATCCGTATCATGAGTTGCAGGTGCATAGTCCGCCAGAGTCTCCAGGATCGTAACCATGTCTCTGATGGAAACTCCTTCCTTGAGGAGATTCGCCAAAACCTTTTGCACCTCTCCCACTGTCATCAGCTTTGGAATCAGTTCTTCGACAATGACAGGGTAGTTTTGCTTCACATTGTCCAGCAATGCCTGTACCTCCTGCCTTCCAGTAAGCTCGTGGGCATGCTTTTTGATTATTTCTGTCAGGTGGGTAGCTATAATCGATGGCGAATCGACCACTGTATAGCCCAGCATCTCTGCTCTGTCTCTCTGCTGCTCGGTTATCCAGATGGCGGGAAGGCCAAACGCCGGCTCCGTCGTTTTTATGCCGTCTATTTCTTCTTCCGCCAGGCCGGGGTTCATCGCCAGATAATTATCAAGCATCAGCTCTCCTCTGGCCACCTCTACACCCTTTATCTTGATCTGGTATTCATTTGGCGCCAGCTGGATATTGTCCCGCAGCCTGATGATGGGCACTATCATCCCAAGCTCCAGAGCAAGCTGTCTTCTGATCATCACGACCCTGTCAAGAAGGTCCCCTCCCTGATTCACATCAGCCAATGGTATGACCCCGTAGCCGAATTCAAGCTCGATGGGATCTATCTGAAGCAGGGAAACCACATTTTCAGGCTTTCTTATTTCCTCCACCTCAGTTTCCTCAACTATGCTTTCCTGCTGCTTCTGATCAGCGATCTGCTGTTTGGACAGTGTATATCCGATGAATACGAGTATCGCCGCCAGCACGAGGAACGGGATCGTAGGAAGGATAAGAGAGAGTATGACGCTCAGTCCGGCAGCCAGGTAAAGCACCTTCGGATTGCTGAATATCTGCTTTATAAAATCCGAGCTCATATCGGATTCCGACGCAGCTCTGGTAACTATAAAGCTTGTGGCCACAGATATCATCAGCGCCGGTATCTGGCTGACAAGACCGTCTCCTATGGTAAGGATGGCATATGTTGCAAGGGCATCCTGAAGGGATTGGCCCCTTGTTACCATTCCCATGATCAAACCACCGATAATATTGAGTACAGTTATGATAATGCCCATTATGGCATCGCTTTTGACAAACTTACTGGCACCGTCCATTGCGCCGTAGAAATCAGCTTCCCGCTGTACCTTCTTTCGTCTTTCCTTCGCTTCGGCTTCATTGATAAGGCCTGAATTGAGGTCGGCATCGATGGCCATCTGTTTTCCCGGCATGGCGTCGAGTGTGAATCTGGCAGCTACCTCTGCGACTCTTTCCGCACCTCTAGTGATAACGAGGAAATTGACGAGAGTGATAACTATGAAAATAATAAACCCGACAACGAGATCGTTTCCCCCCACAAATTTTCCGAACCCGGCAATAACATCACCTGCGTCACCCTGGCCGATTATGAGCCTTGTAGTGCTGACGTTCAGCGCCAGTCTGAACATGGTAGTTATGACCAGTAGAGAAGGGAAAATGGACATCTGCAGGGCTTCCCTCATATAGACAGTGTTAAGCAGAATAATGACCGAGATCATTATATTTATCGCCAACAGGATATCGATGAAAAAACCCGGCAATGGTATTATGAATGCCAGAACTACGGCAATAACTATTATAGGAACTGTAGTATCCCTGAACCTCAAACCTTAAAGGCCTCCCTTCCTCAAATCTCTTGCCGGCATCTGTCAACCGGCCATGGTTTTGCCCTTCAGGCTGTATACAAACGCCAGCACCTCAGCCACCGCCTGATACAGCTCAGGAGGTATGGTCTGTCCTATCTCCACGGTATCGTAGATCGTTCTGGCCAGCGGCTTGTTTTCGACTATTTCCACATTGTTTTCCTTTGCTATCTCCTTGATGCGGTGAGCCGCATAATCCTGTCCCTTTGCCAGCAGTATCGGTGCCGCCGCCGTTTCCTGGTCATATTTCAATGCACATGCAAAGTGTGTTGGGTTCGTAATGACCACATCTGCTTTGGGCACTTCCTGCATCATCCTCCGCATAGACATCTGCCGCTGCTTCTGCTTGATCTTTGCCTTTATCTCAGGATTTCCCTCGATCTGCTTGTACTCTTCCTTAACTTCCTGCTTCGTCATTTTCATGTTCTTTTCATATTCCCACCACTGGTAAGCAAAGTCAAAGGCTCCTATAACTACAAGCACCATACATATCCTGACTGCCAGATCGATGGATGTGATGCCTATAAACGCCGTGGAACTAAGTATGTCAGTATCCATAAGACTTATCACCGACTGGGCCTTTCCATTCAGATATGAATATGTCACATATCCTATGGCGACCACCTTCAGCACTGCCTTTACAAGCTCCACTATCCCCTTCATTGAAAATAGTCTCTTCATTCCTGAGATAGGGCTGATCCTGCTGAAGTTCGGCTTGAGGGTTTCCAGCGTAAATAGAAAACCGACCTGCGCATAGCTTACTATCAATCCTGTGAGAAGTCCGGTGAGCATTATCGGTCCCACAGTCTTGAAGAAAACTATTATGCCGTCGATGAATACCCTTAGCAATATATCCGGCATATAGAGATCATTTATCTGCGGGTACTCTGTAAATACCTTTTTCATAAACCCGGACAGCTCATTGTAAATATTGCTGCCAAACAGCCGCAACGATATAAAAACAAACAGCAGTACCAGAGTCGTGGAGATTTCCCTGCTTTGAAAAACCTGACCTTTCCTTCGCGCCTCACGTCTCTTTTTCGGCGTTGCCTTCTCTGTCTTTTCCCCGCCGCCGGCTCCTTCTGCAAATAGCTGGAGATCGATCCTATAAATCATCCCGGATTTAACTCCTTCAAATAATCCACCACACCTGTCTCCATCAGCTCGAAAACCGTCTGCATCACTGAAATGAACATTGGTATGGTAATAGTGATCATTATCAGTCCTATAATGATCTTCAGCGGCATGCCGATCACAAAAATATTCATCTGGGGAACCATTCTGGAAATGGTCCCAAGAGCTACCTCAAGGATCAACACTGTCGCTACGACAGGTGCAGCTATCCTGACGCCGGTAGCCAGGACTGTACCAAAGATGCCCAGCACGCTGTCGGATATTTCAGCACTGAATACAGCCTTTCCCGGCGGCAGTGATGTAAAGCTGTCAAAAAGCGCTCTTATGAGCATGTGATGCCCGCCCATCGAAAGAAACAGCAGCATGCTGATAATAAAGTAAACATTTGATGTTATGGGCACCTGTATATTGCTGATCGGATCCAGAACGTTCACTACGCCAAAGCCGATCTGCATATCAATGACCTCACCTGCGATATAGATAGCAGTATACGTGAGATAAGCAACATACCCCATGGATAGCCCGATAAGGAACTCCTTCATCACCAGGAAGGCATATCCAAGAATGCTGTCATCATATTGTACAGTCTGTAAAGCTGTAGTATTTACAAGGATCAGGGCAGAAAAAAATGCAAAACCGATCTTCAAATATGCCGGCATATTCCTTCTGCCAAAAATCGGTGCTACAACAAAAAGGCCAGTCATTCGGACAAAGACCAGCAGAAATATTTCGATTCCATTTATGACAAGACCTGCCGGTATTTGCACTCACCAAACCTCCCGCAAATAAAATGAGACCTACCTGATAAACTGCAATATGCTCTCATACAGGCCCAGGGTATAATCTGTCAGCTTGGTCAGCATCCATGAGCCCAATACGGCAATTGTCAGTATCACTGACAACACCTTCGGGATAAATGACAAAGTCGCCTCCTGTATCTGAGTAGTCCCCTGGAACACACTCACAGCAAGACCGACGATGAGGCTGACCAAAAGCAGCGGAGCCGATACATAGATTACTGTCAACAACGCATTCTGTGCTATAGTGATAACTGCATCCTGATCCATGATTTCCCTCCCCCGTCCATTTTGGCGGTCCTGTCGCCGCCTAAGTTATGAATGACATAACCAAAGTCCTTGAAATGAGATTCCAACCATCCACCATTATAAACAGTAAAATCTTAAAAGGCAGCGATATCATTATAGGAGGCAGCATCATCATACCCATGGACATCAGCGTGCTTGCCACGACCATATCGATTATAAGAAAGGGTATATAAATAAGGAACCCTATTTTGAACGCGATGGTCAGCTCATTCAATATAAATGCAGGTATAATAACCGTCAAAGGCAGATCGAAGGGATCCTTGACAGGCGTTTCTATCTTTGCGAGGTCTACAAAAAATGCAAGCTCCTTTTCATTGTCACCAAACTGCTTGAGCATAAAGCCTTTTATTGCATGGGATGAGTTGTCAAGAGCCTGCTCCTGGGTTATTTCTCCCCTGTTGAACGGCTCGTAGGCCTGTGTATTTATATCACCGATAACAGGCGTCATTATAAAAAGGGATAAAAACAAAGCAAGCCCTATCATAACTTGATTAGGGGGCATTTGCTGTGTTCCGAGTGCATTTCTCATAAAGGACAGGACGATTATTATCCTTGTGAAGGAGGTCATCATTATGATGATGGAAGGCGCCAGAGACAAAATGGTAAGCAAGAGAAGGATCTGGATGCTGGAGGATACCTCCTGAGGTGTGGATGCAGGCTCTACACTGAAACCGAACTTGAATGGGAAGGTGGTTTCAGCAAACGCATCTGCGCTCATAAAAGTCATTATAGATAATACAACTGCGATTTTTAAACCTCTCAGCCTACTTATCATTAGTAACTTCAACCCCGTCTTTTTTGACCTCTATATATTGATTTTTATTTATTATCTTTCTTAATCTTTTCAGGTTGGTCCTGAAGCCGGCCTCATCCTGTTGATTTTCAGAGGCCTGAACATCTTCGGGCAATCCCTGCTTCTGCTTTTTTGCCCTGTACATCCCGCTGTATTTATCGAGGATCGTCCTGAAGTCAAAGCGGGAATCCGCATCATCGGTGTTATCCTCATTTATCTCGCCTTCATCCATATCCACTGCTGTCAGGAATTCCACGGATTTGGATGTGGATGCTATCAACACATAACTGTTTCCGGCCTTTACAAGGTGAAGTCTTTTATCGGCGCCCAGCATGATGGTCTCCAACACGCTGATATTTCTGCTTTTCATCGTCTTCAGCTGTCTGTTTCCTATGTATTTGGTAGTAACATAGGTCAGAAACAATAATGCAAAAAAACCAATCAGAGATAATGCTATTTCTAACGCTTTCATTATGTTCCCCCGTTTATATATGTCCGGGGCCATGCCAACCGACCCGGTACAATGAAAGGTCTCCTAGCCCAACACCTTTTTAACGGCTTCTATTACTCTCTCCGCCTGGAAAGGCTTAACTATGAAGTCCCTCGCTCCGGCCTGTATCGACTCAATAACCATTGCCTGTTGTCCCATTGCGGAGCACATAATGACCTGGGAATCTGAATTCAGCTTGCGGATCTCTTTGACTGCCTGTATACCGTCTACTTCAGGCATCGTTATATCCATTATCACCAGATCGGGCGTCAGCTCCTTGTATTTCTCAATGGCGCGGCCTCCATGCTCGGCTTCACCAACTACTTCGTAGCCGTTTTTGGTCAAAATGTCTTTGATCATCATTCTCATAAACGCTGCATCATCAACAATCAAGATCTTTTTTCCCATAATTCTCTCCCCTTATTGTGTGAGTATTGAGCCGTATAATTTATGTTAACATTTCACAGCGATATAATCAAGGTTGATTTTATTTTTACAGCCGTTTGCTGGGATGTATGATGTCGGTGATCCTTACTCCGAAGCTTTCATCGATGACGACAACCTCACCCTTTGCGATGGCTTTACCGTTCACAAGTATGTCAACAGGTTCGCCGGCCAGCTTGTCCAGTTCAATAATAGAACCGGGGCTGAATTCCAGTATATCCTTAATAAGCTTCTCGGTGCGGCCAAGTTCTACCGTTACCTGAAGGGGCACATCCATTATCAGGTTTATGTTCTTCTTGTCCAGCACTATACGACTGTCCTCGAAATTCTGAAAGTGAGCAGGTGAAACATTCACAGGCTCTCTGTGTACCCTTGGTTCAGGCGCCGCATAGCCGTAATCCTGCTGATAGCCCTGAGGCTCCGGCATCTGCTGGTGATGAGGCTGGCTGTACATCTGCTGTGCAGGCTGCTGCTGTGCAGGCTGATGCGGTTCCGGTACTGCTTGCCCGGGGTGCTCCACAGGCGGCGCCGGCGCCTTGAATGAATCCTCCGGCAGATCGTAGGTCCCGCTGTCAGTTTCCATGTGGAGCAGGTTCTCGACCATCTTTTTGGCAAAGGGCAGCGGCAGTATCTGCATTATCTCGCTGTCCACCAAATCGCCTATAACCATTTTGAAGGATACCTTGACTACCTTCTCGCTCTCATCGATGCCCATGTTCTGTCTGAAATTGTCTGTGTCAAATATAAATGCCTTGGGCGGAGATATATCGATCCTTTTATCGAACATCGATGACATGGATGTGGATGAGGATCCAACCATCTGGTTCATCGCTTCGCTTATTGCACTTAGGTGAAGCTCTGAAAGGCTGCCGTCAATGTTGGAGCCGTCGCCTCCCATCATCAGATCCGTTATGACCTTGACATCCACTTCCTTCATTATCAGCAGGTTTGTACCTATGAGCCCATTGGTATACTCGACTCTGACGCCTACGAATGAATCGGAGTATTCACTGGCCATATCATTCCATGTACCGACAGATACGGTGGGAGTAGTGATCGTGACCTTCTGGCCCAGCAGGGTGAACAACGTCGTAGCTGATGTTCCCATGCTGATGTTCCCTATCTCACCGAGGGCATCTATTTCCTGGGGATCCAAATCGCTGCCCTCAGGTACATCTGCAGGAGCTCCATTCAATAAAGCATCTATTTCAGCCTGAGATAACATGTCTCCCATTACTCTTCCTCCTTTTTCACGACCCTTGAAACCTTAACTGCGACCTTATTCTTCTTCACACCGGGGATCGCATAAAATTTCAAAAGGTTTCCAACATTCACTTCCAATTCTTCATTGACACCTGTATCCAGTGCCAGTACATCACCCGGCTGCAGTTCAAGAAAATCGCCGACAGTGATGGAGGTTTTTCCCAGCAGAGCCTTGACCGGCACCTTTGTACTTTGCACCCTGCTTTCAATACTCTGCTTCATATCAGGTGTAGCTTCCTTTTCAACAGTCGAGAACCAAAATCTCGTACTCAGCTTGGATACTATCGGCTCGACTACCATATGAGGTATACAGATATTTATCATTCCATCCACATCACCGATACGCGCGCTTAACGTTATCAGCGCCACAGTCTCATTCTGTGCCACTATCTGGGCAAACTGTGCATTGGTTTCTATCTTGTCAAGCCTGGGCCTTATGGACAGGACATTTTCCCAGGGCTCGCGCATCAGATTCAGTACTTGCATAGTTATCCTTTCAATGATGGCAAGCTCGATCTCCGTAAACTCCCTGACCCTTTCCATCGAAGAGCCTCTGCCGCCGAGTATCCTGTCCACCAGTGCATATGCGACATGGGGCTCCATCTCAAATATTATCGATCCGGTCAATGGTGCAAAATCGATAATAGCCAGTATTACCGGATTTGATACCGAATTGCTGAAATCGCTGTAGGGCAGCGCTTCTACGGTCACAACATCCACCTGGACCAGTGTCCTGAGATAACCCGTCAGAAAATTCGTTACAAGACGTGCATAATTGTCATATATGATATTCAGTGTCTTTATATGATCCTTTGCAAACTTGCTGGCCCTGCGGAAATCGTGGTTCTTAACCTTTTTTTCCTGCGTAGTGGACTGTATCTCATGAGCATCTATCTCACCGGTACTCAGCGCCTTCAAAAGATCGTCTATTTCATTCTGTGACAGAATGTCTCCCATTAAAAACCACCTCCCGTCCGCAATCCTTTCTATAGCTGCAGGCTGATATGCCCGCAGCTGCCAGCCGGACTTCTACTGGAACAGCCATTCGGAAAAAATCACATTGTACACAATGTCTTCAGGTTTTTCCTCTCCCTGGTTCAAAAGCTCGTTCATCTGCCTGGCAAGATCCGTCTTTGCCTTGTCAAGCATTGCCGAATCCTGTACTTCATCAGCAGTAAGATTCATGAAAAACTTTACGACAAGCTCCTGTATCTCCTCTGAACGAGCCGCTATGATATCTTCGACAACCGCCTTCTTATCTCTTTTCAGCGTTTTGTGACATTTTAATGTCACCCTCAGCTGTATGATAGAAGTTTTTTTAGGATCTGTTTTTTTGAGGTTAAAATATGTGGCATCGCTTGTAAGAGGTATCTTTATCAGTTCCTCTTCCTTTGGGATATTGATTGTCTGCTCGCCGTCAGCGCCGGGTGCTTCGCCGTTTTCCTTGTCAGCGGAGGATCCCTTTATCACCAGGTATCCTGCCAGTGCGGCCAGTGCCAGCGCAAGCACAGCTACTATAACGATCAGTATGAAGAATGTACTCTTAGACTCCAAATCTTATGCCCCCTCTATCATTTGTGTGTGTCTGCATAGATCTGGATACCGCCTCTGAATTCGATGATCCTGTTGATCACCTCGTCCACTGGCTCCTTGCAGACATATTTTTTACCATCCACCGTGGATATGACCGTATCGGGGGTCGCCTCCACAGTTTCGATCAGATCACTGTTCAGGACATAAACCGAGCCGTTAAGCCTGGTCAGTTTAATCATAATATTTTTACCTCAAAAACTCAATAGATAATTTCATTTAATTGACGAATTTTGTACTTTTTTTGAAATTTCTATCAAATTAATTGATTCCTTTCATTTATAATACCATGCTGGGGCGCCTTCAAGCTGTGCTCAAAGGAGCCGCAGCATCAGCTTTGATTTGTACTGCTATCCTTATCTCTTCAGGCTTACAAGCTCCTGCAGCATTTCATCGGATGTCGTAATGATACGGCTGTTGGCCTGGAAGCCTCTCTGTGTCACTATCATTTCGGTGAATTCCTTTGAAAGATCCACATTGGACATTTCGAGAGTTCCGGGGTTCAGTGTCCCGACACCGTTGGAGCCTGCCTTTACTGCCTTGTAGTCGCCAGAGTTGGTGGTCGGCACATACATGTTGTCCCCTACCTTCTGCAGACCGGCCGGGTTTTCAAAGCCGGATATGGCCATCAGGCCCAGGGACTGCTGCTGACCGTTGTCATAAATACCGGTGAGTATGCCGTCCGAACCTACGCTGAAGGATACCAGGCTGCCTGAGGGATAACCGTCCACGCTTTGGGGCTTGACCGAGTTGTCGGCGGCAAATGCCGTTAATTTCGAGAAATCAAGTGTTACATCAAACGAACCCGTTCCTGTTGTTGCATCAGGCTCAAATGTCACAGGATCTGTAGGCAGTGAAGTCGGATCAATTATTCCTTCTGCGTCAAAACTTATTGAACCCGAAGCCGTTGTTGTGGCATACTCGCCTGATGATGACGGTATTTCCCAATGCCACTCGGATCCGTCTGCGGTAGCAGCAAGTTTCCAAAACTGGACATCGACCTTGTAATCATTGCCCAGGCTGTCATAAACAGTCATGGGAACCGAGAACATCTGCTCAGATGGAGGAGTTCCTGTACCGGTGAATATCTCCATGGATGCATCAAGGTTTCCTGATAGCTGTGCTCTTGATGTAGATTTTGCTGAGATTATCCTCTTGTTCCTGTAAGCATCAGTATACAGATTGATAGGCTCAATTGGCTTTTCCGTGTCAAATTCACCGCTGCCGTCAGTCTTGAGTGCCTGCCATCCGTATACATTGAGTCCGCTGCCCGTCACCAGGTTGCCCAGCTTATCTATGCCAAAGTTGCCTGCTCTTGTGAACTTAAATGTGTCATTTGCGCCGCCCTTGCATATAAAGAATCCGTCACCTTCAATTGACATGTCGGTGGGATTGTCGGTCCTTTGCAGGCTGCCTCTTGTAGTGATGGTATCCACAGCTCCCACTCCAAGGCCAAGACCTATCTGCATGGGGTTTGTACCGCCCCTGCCTGTTGCAGAGTCGGGAGAGCTTGCGCCCTTCAATGTCTGGCTGAATATTTCCTGGAAGGTGACCCTGCCCGACTTGAAGCCTACCGTATTTACGTTTGCTACGTTGTTTCCTATTACGTCCATTCTTGTCTGGTGTGCCCTGAGGCCCGACACACCGGAGAACATTGATCTCATCATATCGTCTGTTCGACCTCCTTCGTTGTTCAAAACGGTGACCTTTCCGGCAATCGACTGCCGGAGCGTCCCGTACCATTATTCTCATCCCCTCCGTCATTCAGGGATGTCCAGCCTCCCGAAAGGGTCCGGCTGTTAAACTATTACTGCTCCGTCGATGTTAGTGAAAACGTTTTCCTTCAGTTCGCTGCTGTTTGCCGCTGTGATGACGGTCCTGTTCCTGATATTTACCACAAACGCCAGATCGTCCATCAGCACCAGTGAGTCCCTGACTCCCTTTGATTCCGCCTTTGCGACAGCCTCCTTCATTTTATCCCTCTGAGCCTGTGTAAGGCTGATGTTTCTGGACTGGAGCCTGTACTCGGCATGCTTGGAGAATTTGATCTCTTCGATGCCGGCTCGCTGCTGCCGCAGTATACTTTCAAAGTTAACTGCCCCGGTATTCTGCTGCCGCTGCGTGGTACCTGCCGGTCTTGCTCCTGATATTTGCGGTCTTCCGGTTATGACAGGCCTGTTGATGCTGTTTCCCATATTGTCAATTACCATCGCCGTCACCTGCCTGTTCTGTGCCGACTTCTTCAGCACCGCCTGTATCATCGCCCTGTTCCGGATCAGCACCCTCTGTCACCGATGTATCCCTGTCTGCCTCTGCAGGCGCTTTTGAGATATTGGTGATGCTCTCTAACGGAACATGTACGCCATTGAGCACTGCCTTGATCCTGCCGCTGCTCGAAATATCAAGCTCCTTGATCGTTGCCGTTACGGGTACCCGTTTTCCGGTGCTGCTGTCCTTTATGATCAGGCCGATCTCTTCACCGTTTTCATATGCCGTTGTCAAAGTGTTCCTGATGTAATCAGCATCTGTTGTCTTTATCGCAGTATCCAGCCCGGCAATTTCAACGCTGACGCCATCCATCACTGCATAATCCTCATATATACCCTTCTGCAGCGATCTGACAGTTCCTGTCACCTTGATCATGTCGCCGTCCTTGGGGTTGTATACAATTCCGTTGGCCAAACAGCCTATGAGGTTGGTGAACTGTGAAAGATTGCTCTGTGAAGCATATGTACCTTCAGTTACCTCAACGACATCATCCACTGCTACTTCGGTGCCTCTTACCACCACATAATATTTACCGCCGCTGTAGGTGACGCTTGATACATCTCCTGCAACCTCGGTTATCGCTTTTGTGGTCGGATCGACAACATTGGCCAGGATGCTTTTTCCTATCAGACTATATGCTTTGGTGGCCGAAAAACTGGTATTCAGGTTCTGCATCTGCTCCAGTGCGCTGAATTGCGCCATCTGTCCGATGAACTCCTTATCGTCGGTGGGGTTCAGCGGATCCTGATATCTCAGCTGTGTCACCAGCAGATTCAGAAAATCGTCCTTGCCAAGCCCTCCCGTATCTCTGTTGCTTACTCTTGATGCATTTTCATCAATTATCTGTTGTATGGTTTTTTGGCTGCTTGTCACTGATACACTCATTCATTCACCTCCTATGCTGTAAGATCTATCGTGCTGCTTTCCCACATATATGGGTTTCTCCCTGCATTTTCTTCAACGTATCCTGTTGTTATACCCTCTGCTGCTTTTGCTGCTGTAACGGGCCTTTTGCTGCCGATACGCTGAGAATCACCGTACCGCTGCCTGGTTTCCCGCTGCTGCCCTTCGTCCTGTCTGACAGATACACTGAGACTTTGTACATTGATGCCTTGCCTTTCCAATGAATCCTTCAGCATCTGCATGTTTGTCTCCAGAACCTGCTGCACCTGTCTGTTTTCCGCAACGAACCTGGCCATTACGATGCCGTTTTCTGTGACTACCTTCAAAGAGATCCTGCCCAGACTATCAGGCTTAAGCTCCATGACCATTTCGGCCTTGTCCTGGGTGATGAGCGCACCTGCCTTTTCGACTATCTGCCCAATGATCTCTCTTGCAGGCACAGCAGGCCTTTCCGGAGCAATATGGCCGACCTCCGCTGTTCTGGTACTGTCAGAGGCTGTGTTCATGAACACGTGCTGAACACCTTCGTCACTGCTTTGTACCGGCTTTGGCACAAGCTCTTGTTCTCCGTCGCCATCTTTCATATCAAGCTCTTTCTTCTCACCGGCATCTTCCTCCTGCAGCTTCGGATCCTGTCCGTTTATTGCATCAGTGCCTTCCGGATCTTTGACCGGATCCGCATCGGCCATTGCTGTTTGACCTTCATCGATTATATTCTGTTTTGATGTTTCGGATTTTTTCAGCAGCGGCATCATCAATTTTTCTATTTCATCCTCTACCGTGTCCTGCTCCAAATCCAGCCTTTCTGCAAATTCATCCAGCATATCCGATATTTTTGAAATAAGCTGAGCAGCAACCGGATCCAATACGTCCTTTGGCATTTGCTTGTCACCGGCTGATCCGACGGTTTCCTGAGTCTCGTGTGTAAGCTGACTGTCGGGTTCCAAGGGTATTGACCGCTGGATATCCTCATTGTGTGAGTCTGCCGTCATGCTGCCTTTGATCATTTCAAGCAGCCTTTCCAGAGTTTTCTGCTGATCCGGGTCCAGTCCAAGGATGTCAGATAGGATCAATGCCGTCTCTGCTGTGTTTTCCAGACTATCCAGTGCCTCCTGGGATATCCCGCTTTCCTCCAGCAGCCTGTTCAGAACCTTCTGGTCCACTCCAAGCAGCTGTGCCAGCACCTGCATCACACTACCCTCATCTTTGCTTTCGGCCTTATCCTCAGATGGTGCTTTCCTGACGGTCTGCCTTTCACCGTTTTCTTTTTCCTGAATGCTCTGCCTGACTTGTCTGAAGGATTTGTACAACGGCTCTTTTTGTTCAACGGAACCATTGGATGAAGGCTGCAAGA
The DNA here is from genome assembly GCA_012519745.1 of Clostridiaceae bacterium. Lineage (GTDB taxonomy): Bacteria > Bacillota > Clostridia > Acetivibrionales > DTU013 > DTU013. The sequence continues at coordinate 24,777 of JAAYPO010000042.1, forward strand.
CGGCAGCTGTGGCTGCAGGGCTCCGTGTGTTTTCGGCATGCAGGGATGGTCTGCTCATCCTTGATCCCAGCATTTGTGCAAAAGAAATACTGCTGCTGTTGCCGGAGTCTGTCTGCCTGGTCTCTGTCCTGAAGGGGACAGCCGTTTGATCCACAGTGATACTGCCCATCATAAGCTCAATGAAATTCACTTGTTCACCTCCTTTCGATCCTGTTATCTATCAATCACCCTTATAGAGTGTATTGAGCCTTTCTGTGACCTTTGCTGCAAACTCAGGCGTCATGGCCTCCATGATCTCTGAAGAGTTTTTCTTGTTCATGGCCTTGAGCGTTTCGGTAATCATATCCAGCTTTGAAGTGCCAAGCTGCTCAAATATGGCTGCTGCCGATGACGGGTCCATTTCTGCATAGACCTGTGCGAATTTCTTGACATTCTCATCGGTCTGCTGCTGCCTGACAACACCCTCATAAAGTAATGCGGCATTATCCGGATCTATGGTCTCAAAATATTCTCTGAAAGCTTCCCTGTCGCTATTTGCAATGGCTTCGTCAAGCCTTGCCTTTTGCTCTGTCAGCTGCTGTTCCATTTCAGTAATGGCTGCCCCGCTCATTTTTAAGGACTGGAGCTGTGTCTGGGCTTCCTGTATCAGCTTGTCATAATCATCCTTATAAGTCTGCAGTTCTTTTTCTCTTTCGCCGGCTTCATCCAGCTGCTTTCTGAGCTGCTCATTCTCATCCCTGTACTCAATATATTTATCCCTTATTTCACGCTGGGTCATATATTTGGGGTTCAACGGGTCCGGTGCCTCCGGCAGTGCAAGGTTCAGCAATGGTATGTTCTTTACCGTAGAGTAATGCTTTTCTGTGACACCACCTATGTTATTGTAGAAAATAAAATAGAAAACAGCGCCAAAGGCAGCGGCAATGATAACAATATCCAGAAGTATCATAAATATGGTAAAGAGTTTACTCTTCTTTTTCTTTCCACCTTTTTTAGTATCCGATTTTGATGGCATTTTCAATCTCCCGCACTACTCTCATTATGGTTGTAGCTGACGATTTCATCATTTGTTTTCTGTTCGAGCTTTTTTTGCTCCATCAGATATTCTTCATACTTCTTTTCTTTCAGCTTTTCAAGGATCTTTCTCTCCTTAACAGCCTTCAATAGCTCTTCTCTTACTTTATCGACATACTGAGCTGCATTGTTTACATTATCTTTTTGGGACTTGATTTTTGAATTGAGTAAAGAGATGTATTCATTAAACTCTATCAGCTTGTGGACTGTTGCTTTTTTTGTTTTTTCATTGAACTCCTTTACAGAAGCCGTCATTGAATCTTCAAGCTCAGAGAGCTTGCTCCTTTCGGCCTCCAGCATCTGTATCGCCTTGCCAAGCTCATTCTTTTTGCTTTCTTCCTGTTGCTGCTTTAGATTCAAGACCGACTGGAGCTTGAATATGAACCTAGCCATTTACACACCCCTGACGCTAACGGAGAATGCCTTCGAGTAACTCAAGTACCTCATCGAAGGTGAACCTGTCTTCTGTAGACTGCTGAATGAAGCCCAATATTTCGTCTATAAGGCTCAATGCATGATCGATTTTCTCATTGCTGCCCCTGACATAGGCTCCGATGTTTATCAGATCCTCTGCATCCCTGTATATGGCCAGGGCCTTTTTGACCTCAGCTGCAGCCTTTTTATGGTCCTGAGATATGATGTCCGACATGACACGGCTGACACTTGCAAGCACATCGATCGCAGGATACTGGTTTCTGTTTGCCAGGGACCGTGATAGTACTATGTGACCGTCAAGTATACCTCTTGCGGTATCTGTCACCGGCTCTGTCATATCGTCCCCGTCTACAAGGACCGTATAAAGGCCGGTGATGGAGCCCTTTTCAGAGTTTCCGGCACGTTCCAGCAGCTTTGGCATAGCGCCGAATACCGACGGTGTATATCCTCTTGAAACAGGCGGCTCGCCTATGGATAGTCCAACTTCTCTCTGAGCCATTGCAAAACGTGTCAGTGAGTCCATCAGCAGCAATACGTCCTTGCCCTGATCCCTGAAATACTCTGCGATGGCAGTGGCAACATAGGCGCCCTTTAGTCTGACAAGGGCAGGCTGGTCAGATGTGGCTACTACTACGACAGACCTTGACAGTCCTTCCTCCTTCAAATCCTTCTCAAGAAATTCCCTTACCTCTCTGCCCCGCTCTCCGATCAATGCAATTACATTGACATCTGCCTTGGTATTTCTGGCTATCATACCCATAAGCGTGCTTTTCCCCACACCACTGCCGGCAAAGATGCCTATACGCTGACCTTTTCCCACCGTCAGAAGTCCGTCGATGGATTTGATCCCCAATGTTAACGGCTCTGTAATGCGTTTCCTGTTTAATGGATGGGGCGGCTTGTTGTTTATGGGATAATACTGTTCGGACCTGATGGGCTCCTTTCCGTCGATGGGATATCCCAGGCCGTCCAACACTCTTCCTGTCAGGCTTTTGCCAACGCCGACCTTGAGCACCGTGTCGGAGGCTGTCACAAGATTTCCCGGACCAATGCCTGTCATATCGCCTAGAGGCATCAACAGCACCTTATTGTCTTTGAAACCAACGACCTCTGTTTGTATTGTTTTTTTTCCTTTTGAAGCATGGAGCATGCACAGCTCGCCGACATCGACCTCGGGTCCGTCGGACTCTATGGTGAGCCCCACTACCTTAGATACCCTGCCGAAGTATTTGAGAAAATTGGATCTGTCTAATATATCATGATATTTTTGAAGGCTTATTTGCACTGCGTCAAACCTCCCCGGAATTACCTGCCTTCGTACTCCTCTTTCATTGCCTCCTCGATCTTGTCCAGCCTTGTCCCCGCGCCTGCATCGATGCTTCCCAGAGACGTTTCTACAATACAGTCTCCGGGTTTGAGCATGCTGTCGGGCTTTATTTCAAGTCCGTCGGCCCCCTCGGTCATAGCAGCGAGCCTATGCCTGTTTTCCTCCAGATATTCGCCATCCTCGGGGCAAACCTTTACTACCGCTCCGTTTTTATTAGAACATTCTGATAGTGCACTGGCCACCAACTGAAGGATAATGTCCCTGTTTGAAGCCAGCTCGCCTCCTACCGCCTTTCTCGCCGTCTTTATGACAAGCTCCACTATATCTGCTTCCATGCCCGCCAGGATGCTCTCATATTCAACGGCCGCACTCTCTCTTATCTCCCGGGCCTCCTCCAGGATGGCCCTGTTCTGTTCCGCCGCAGCCGCCATTCCCTCAGCATAGCCTCTTTGCCATGCCTCCTCGGCAATGGCCCCGGCTTCCTCCTCTGCCTTCAGCCGCGCTTGTTCCAGCAGTTTCTCAGCCTCCAGACCGGCTTCCTTTATGAGGATATCACATTTATGCCTTGCCTTCTCAAGCATTTCCTCCGGATCGGAGGACGCATACTCATCCGGCTGTGTATCTTCATCCATCTTGGCAAACTCATTAGTTTCGACCGACACCTTTATGGGGTACGGTCTTCCATAAGTCACCTGATTGTTTTTGAAAACCCTGTTATACAATTATTTCATCTCCTCCGCCTCTGGAAATGACGATCTCACCTGCATCCTCAAGCTTTCTGATGATATTTACTATCTTCTGCTGTGCTTCTTCAACATCCTTGAGCCTTACGGGACCCATGAATTCGATATCCTCCCTGATCATCTCGGCAAGTCTCTTGGACATGTTGGAGTAGATCACCTTCTGGACCTCCTCGGTAGCACCCTTGAGGGCTATAGCCAGCTGGTTGTTTTCCACATCACGCAGGAATCTCTGTATGGAACGGTTGTCCAGCGTCAGGATATCCTCGAATACGAACATCCTCTTTCTTATTTCCTCCGCCAGATCCGTATCTTCTATTTCCAGTGTCTCCATAATATATTTTTCCGTTCCTCTGTCTACGGTGTTGAGAATATTTACAATTGCCTGCACACCGCCTGCCGCTGTAAAATCCTCTGTAACAAGAGATGAGAGGTTTTTTTCAAGTATACGCTCAACTTCCTTTATGACCTCGGGAGATGTTCTGTCCATGACGGCGATACGTCTTGCAACATCAGCCTGCTTGTCCTGGGGAAGGGCCGCCAGTACCACAGACGCCTGCTGTGGCTTCAGATACGCCAGTATCAGAGCAATGGTCTGTGGGTGTTCCTTCTGTATAAAGTTAAGCAGCTGTGCCGGATCGGCCTTTCTTACAAATTCAAAAGGTCTTACCTGCAAGGATACAGTAAGCTTGTTTATCACATCCAGCGCTTTTTGCGTGCCAAGGGCCTTTTCAAGTATCTCCTTGGCATAGCCTATACCACCCTCGGCAATATATTCCTGCGCAAGACATATCTGATAAAACTCCTCCATGACCCTCTCCTTTTCCTCGGGGGTCACGGTTCTGATATTTGCGATCTCAAGAGTGAGCTGTTCTATCTCCTCTTCCTTAAGATGCTTGAAAATCTCTGCGGATTTTTCAGGGCCAAGTGATATCAACAGCATTGCGGCCTTCTCACGGCCGGATCTATCCGATTTTCCAACAGCTGACCTTGCCATACGGTCACACTCCAATCACGTCATTAAATATCCCAATCGTCAGAGAGCCAGTTTCTCAAAAGCTGCGCCACAGAGTCCGGCTTTTGCTTGACAAATTTATCAATCTGCTTCTTGATCTCAGATCTCTCTTCAAGCTCTATCTCCGGTATTGGATCGTCGTGATCCGGCACCACGAATTTCGGACCTCCGGCAACAGGTACTGCCACAGCATCCTGCTCCTTACCCTTCCTTCGGGGCAAACCGAATATAAGCATGCCCGCTATCAGAAGCAGCATCAAAGCAAAGAATCCATAATCCCTCACCAGTTCTCTGATCCTGTCTGCGGTGTTTTCCTCCACCACTTCCGGAGGCGCCAATTTCATCTTGTTGACGGAAATATTCCTGACAGGTATTCCTGTAGCGATACTGGCAGCGGTTTTTATCTCAGTGATGAAATCATCGTCCATCCTCGAATCATCAGGCACCTTGATGCCATACCAAAGTGAAATGGCAAGGCCGGATTCACCGGCTACCAGTTTCCCGGCGGCCTTCTCATGCTCACTTATCTTCTCATCATATCCGTAATTGATATCTTCCTGGATATTTGAATAATCGGAGGTGGAACCGCTTCCGATCTGATACCCCGGTGCATTGGCATCACCCGGGTTTGTGCCCAGACCGGGCTCTCCTCCCTGGGTCCCGTTCTTTACTATCTCCTCACTGA
>JAAYPO010000043.1 GCA_012519745.1 Clostridiaceae bacterium
AGTGCAAAGAGTGCACTGTGCGAGTATGCACTAAGTGCGGTCCATATTCGTGCTGTTGATGACTTCCTCAAAGAGTGCAAGGTGTGCACTGTGCAAATCAGAATTAAGTACGGCGCATGCCAGGCCGATTTAACTGACAGCCAGCTTTTTTCTTGCCTCCAGGAACATTTCACCGACCTTGTATATGTCTCCTGCGCCCATGGTTATTATTATGTCTCCAGGTTGGGCGTTCTTATCAAGATACTCCACTATGTTGCTGAAATCCTTTATATACATTACAGTTTTCCCGGCCCGGGTGATCCTGTCTGCAAGCATAGAGGAATTTACCTCTCCGTTGTCAGCTTCACGGGCGGCATATATATCCGTAAGTATTAAAATATCGGCTTTGTCAAAGGATGTAGTGAAATCGTTCATCAGGCTTTTGGTCCTGGAATAGGTATGGGGCTGGAACACGCACCAGATTCGGTTATGGCCAAAATTTCCTGCAGCCCTTAGGGTTGCTGCGATCTCAGAAGGATGGTGCGCATAATCATCGATGACAGTGATTCCCTCACTGATCCCCTTTATTTCAAACCTCCTGCAGGTCCCGACAAATTTCTGCAGAGCTCTGGCCGCAGCCGCCGGACTGCATCCCATAAAGCTGCATGCAGCAATCGCCGCAAGAGAATTGCTCACATTGTGCATGCCGGGGACCTTCAGCCTGACCTCTATGACCGGTTCACCGTGAAAGAGCAGTGTGTATGAAGCGTTGCCCGATTCATCGAAGGAGATGTCCCTTGCGCCCCAGGTGCACTTTTCGCTTTTAAGACCATAGGTCACCTTGGCACAGGGTATTCCGCTGATGATATCCATTGCATTTATGTCATCAGCATTGGCGACAATACCGCCGTCCTCCGGAACAAGAGCAGCGAATCTGCCAAATGTATCCCTGACATCGTCAATATCTCTGAAATAATCGGCATGGTCGAATTCAATGTTCAATATGACTTCGAGCTTCGGATGGAATTTGAGAAAGCTCCCGGCATACTCGCAGGCTTCAGCGATAAAGAAATCGCTTTTGCCTATCCTGGTAGTACCTCCTATGGCAGCGAGCTCACCGCCGATATGGATCGTAGGGTCGAGACCTTCTTCGAGCATTATCATCGATATCATGGAGGTTGTGGTAGTCTTGCCATGAGTACCGGATACGGCAATGCTCCGGGGATATTTTTTCATTATCTCGCCAAGGAGGGTCGCACGGTCTATACATGGGATACCGGCTCTAACGGCAGCAGTGAGCTCCGGATTGTCAGCCTTCACCGCTGCTGTGTACACCAGCAGATCCGCTCCCATAACATTTTCCGCATGATGTCCTATGGTTGTTTTTATGCCCATTCTGTCCAGCTTCTGTATAATGGATGACTGCTTCATATCAGAACCGGTCACTATGTATCCGAGATCGGCAAGTATTTCGGCCAGCCCGCTCATGCTTATGCCGCCGATACCGGTGAGATGCACCCTTTTTATATCTTTAGAACTTAAAAGTCCGTCAGTCATCAAAATTTAACACTCCTTGACCATTTAATGATATATAAATAATACAATAATTATTCGTAAAAGTAAAACAGGACAGCATATAGCATAAGCTTTGACAATTATTAAATATAATATGCCGTCAAGTGTGATTTTGAGATAGTGCAATTGTTTGTACAGCTCAAATTTTCCGGCCGGATCTATGGGACTGACAGTGCACCCGGCGCCGACCTGTAAGTGTTTATCCGATGGATGCTCCCCAAGGCATATTTCCGAACGTTAATTAAATATATTGTTAAATCGTTCGGATTATTATATTATATTGACATAAATGTTCACTGAGGTGAGTAATATGGAAAAACTGCAAAGAAATGAAAGAGTGTCTGTGCTGCAGAGAATACTGAGCGAATCTCCCGGAAAGGTGTTCAACCTCGGCTACTTCTCTCAACTGCTGGGCTGTGCTAAGTCCTCGGTGAGTGAGGACATAGATATTATCAGGGGTTCTCTTGAAAAAGCCGGGGCCGGAATAATCGAAACGATCCCCGGTGCATCAGGAGGTGTGCGGTATATACCCATGCTCGGACCGGAAGCCACTGCTGAACTTGCCAAAAGCCTCAGTGCAGAGCTCTCCAGAAGGGAAAGGATATTGCCCGGCGGGTACCTTTATATGCTGGATATCATATATGATCCGGTCATTGTCTCGGAAATAGCGAAGTTCTTTACCGGAGCATTCCATGACAAGGGTATAGATTATGTCATCACAGTTGAAACAAAAGGCATACCGCTGGCATTTATGACTGCCAGATACCTGAACAAGCCGCTTGTGATCGTGCGCCACTATAACGAAGCCACAGACGGTGCATCGGTGAACATAAATTATGTCTCAGGGTCATCTAAAAAAATTCAGACGATGGTGCTTTCAATGAGGTCACTGAAACACCAATCACGTCTTCTTTTTGTCGACGACTTCATGAAGGGTGGCGGGACCGCCAGAGGCATACTTGATCTTGCCAGGGAATTTGAGTGTGAGGTGGCCGGCAATGCCGTACTTGTACAAACGGAGGAGCCGCGGAAAAAGCTTGTCAATGACTGCTTCTCTCTGCTGACACTCCACGGGGTCGACGAATCATCGGGCATGACAGTTATCAGTCCAAACAGGAAATAGTTTGATATACATCAAGGTAGTTAATGACAGGTCAAATGTCAGTAGTTTGAGCCTTTAAAAGATAAATTTTCCATAAAATCGGAACGTTGTAACAAAAAAGCTAAATAAATAGAAGGAATATGTTAATTTATATAGAATATATAAAGTACACAATTTATTCAGAAAGGTGGTAGCAGGAATGGAAATCACAGATGTCCGCATCAGAAAAATCGATGTTGAGGGCAAAATGAAAGCAGTAGTTTCAGTGACCTTTGACAATGAATTTGTCGTACATGATATCAAGGTCATTGAAAGCCAGAGCGGACTGTTCATAGCGATGCCCAGCAGAAAGACCCCAGACGGGGAATTCAAGGATATCGCACACCCGATCAATGCTGTCACACGAGATAAAATTCAGAAAGCTATACTTGACAAATATGTATCGACAACAACATCTGAAGAATAAATCTTTAAAGGCACTTTTAGCAGAAGTGTCTTTTTATTTTTTTTTCGAAAAATCACTTTTGGAACAGGCGTTTATAAAGTTGAAATAAATCGTAAAACATGTGATAATATATGCGAAACTCGAAAGGAATCGCATGAAATGATAAATGTAACTGCTCTTATCCTTGCTGCCGGCGAGGGCAAGAGGATGAAATCGGACAAGGCAAAGGTACTGCATCAGGTATGCGGCAAAGCGATGATCGAATGGGTATATGAAGCGGCACGCAATGCCGGTATCGGGAGATGTGTAGCTGTAGTAGGTCATAAGGCTGAGCAGGTAATGGAGTACATGGGTGACAAGGTCGAATATGTACTGCAGCAGCAGCGTCTGGGAACAGGCCATGCTGTCATGCAGGCACGCTCATATATGGACAAAGCCGGATATATCCTCATATTATATGGTGATGCTCCACTGATTTCCACAAAGACTATCAAAGAATCTATAAACTACCTTACATGTGAAAGACTGCATGCCGTGGTTATTTCTGCCGATGTTGATGATCCGGCGGGATACGGCCGCATAGTAAGGGACAGCAGCGGCGGGTTCAAGAAGATCGTTGAACATCGTGATGCCGATGAGACTGAAAGAGCTATCAGGGAAATAAATTCAGGCATGTATATCTTCTCGTCGGCCGAACTGGCAGAGGCTCTTGATTTACTGAGGAGCGACAATGACCAGGGTGAGTATTACCTGACCGATACTTTGGAAATAATGCTTTCAAAAGGGTACAGGATCGGCATATTCAAGACAGGAGACAGTGACGAGGTGCTTGGAGCCAATGATCAGGCACAGCTGGAGCAGATAGCAGCGATCCTCGAAAGAAGGATGGACTCCCTGGATGCATGAATTAACGGCAATAAATAATTAATATATTGAACATCATAATAATCAAAGGAGCATTGATATGAATCTGCATGGCAAGGACATAAAGATTTTTTCCGGTAATTCCAACAGGAAGCTTGCCGAAGAGATCGCGGAAAAGATCGGCCTGCCCCTTGGCACGGCCACTGTTGGGAAGTTCAGTGACGGCGAATCTGCTATAAATATCGGAGAGGTCGTCAGAGGATCCGATGTTTTTGTGATCCAGTCAACATGCACACCTGTAAATGATAACCTGATAGAATTATTAATAATGATAGATGCTCTAAAAAGAGCTTCTGCGGGCAGAATAACTGCTGTCATGCCCTATTTCGGGTACGCTCGTCAGGACAGGAAGGCCAAGGCAAGAGACCCGATCTCTGCAAAGCTCGTAGCCAACCTGATAACCACCGCAGGAGCGGACCGGGTACTGACCATGGATCTGCATACTCCCCAGCTCCAGGGCTTTTTCGACATACCGGTGGACCATCTGCTGGGCGTGCCGGTCATGGCCGGGTATTTCCAGGAGAAATTCTGTGATGCCAGTGATGTGGTTGCCGTATCCCCTGATGTCGGAAGCGTTACACGCACAAGAAAATTTGCCGAATGGCTGGATATACCCATCGCCATAATCGATAAAAGAAGGCCGAAGGCAAATGTGAGTGAGATAATGAATGTCGTCGGTGATGTCAGAGACAGAAGAGTCGTCCTGATCGATGATCTTATCGATACGGCAGGGACCGTAGTAAACGGGGCCAATGCGTTGATGGAAATGGGTGCAAAGGAAGTATACGCCTGCTGTACACATGGCGTGCTCTCAGGTCCGGCCTGTGCAAGGATCGAGGAATCCTGCATCACCGAGCTTGTCACTCTCAACACCATACCTCTGCCTGAGGGGAAACCCACAAGAAAGATAACATCTCTTTCTATTGCGGCTATTTTTGCCGAGGCTATCGAAAGAATATATGGGGATATTTCCATCAGTTCGATTTTCACGCAGAAGGAATGATCGGTCCGGGGGTGCTGTATTGGAAAAGTTGACTGTTATTGCCGGGCTGGGCAATCCGGGAAGAAAGCATGAGAACACCAGGCATAATGCAGGTTTTTTGGCTGTTGACCTGCTTTCGGGAAAATATGGCATCAGGGTCGACCGTTTGAAGCATAGGGCATTGACCGGCGACGGAACGATCAACGGAAAACGAGTGCTGCTTGTCAAGCCGCAAACCTTTATGAACCTCAGCGGAGAGAGCATTCGTGACATAGTGCAGTGGTACAAGGTGCCCACGGAAAATCTGATCGTGATCTATGATGATGTTGACCTGCCGGCCGGAACGCTGAGAGTACGGGCCAAAGGAAGCTCAGGGACCCATAACGGCATGAAATCGGTCATATACCAGCTTCAGTCCGATGACTTCCCCAGGATCAGGATCGGCATCGGCAAAGCTCCCGAAGGCTGGGAGCTCGCTGATTACGTTCTTGGAAGGTTCGGCTCTGACGAAGCCGCAGCAGCAGCCAAATGCATAGAAAGGGCAGCCGAAGCAGCCGCGTTTATGGTTAGCGAAGGTGTGGAGGCAGCAATGAACAGATTCAACGGAGATCAAAAGGATTAAGTAATCAGGCTTGGAAGGTTTTATGATAAATTTTGCAGCCCCGTTATTGGAACTGGAAGAGTACCGGGAAATACTGGCATCTATCCGGAGCTATACAAGACCCGTCAGCATCACAGGGCCCTCTGAATCACAGAAGGGCCACATTTCATATGCCCTTTGCAGTCATTGCGGCTGTAAGGGTATTTTTGTTGCATTCAATGAAATGCATGCCAGAAGGCTTTATGAGGACCTGACTTTTTTTATAGGTGAGGACGTTGTTTTCTTCCCGGCAAAGGAAATAATGCTGTACGATGTGGAGGCAAAAAGCTACGACACAGTATACCAGAGGCTGGCTGCCATTGACAGGATCAACAGGGGGGAATACAGCTTCGTCGTAACATCGGTGGAAGCACTTTCCCACAAGATGATAAGGCCGGAGATATTTGAGCAGTATGTGACTGAAATCGATCAAGACACAAGGATGGAAATGGAGGAGCTGATCCGCAGGCTGGTGGTTTCAGCCTATGAAAGAGTGGAGTCAGTAGAGAAAAAGGGCCAGTTTGCAGTCAGGGGCGGGATCGTCGACATATTTCCGGTGGATAAAGAGAATGCGGTCAGACTGGAATTTTTCGGGGATGAGATCGATTCCATCAGATGGTTCGATACGAACACCCAGCGTTCAACAGGCCGGGTGGATATGGTCAGGATCCTTCCTGCCCGTGAAATGATATTCGATCATGAAAAAAAGAAAAGAATCCTCAGGTCAGTAAAGAATGACCTTTCTGCCCCAGGGAAGAAAAATCACAGCTTGTCGCTGAAGATAGAAGCAGATATGGAACACTTGAAGGAATCATGGTACTTCCCCGGCATAGACAGATATATTTCGTATATAGCTGATGAACCTGCCCTTCTGACAGACTATGTCAAAGAAGATGTGATCTTATTCATGGATGAGCCGGCCAGACAACAGCAGCGTCTTGAAAACCTGCTCCTGGAGCATGAGGAGATATGTAAGGCACTGATGGGCAAGGGAATGCTGCTGCCCCAGGGTTTGGAGATGTTCTTTGACTATACTGCCGTGTTCGCAAGCATCACAAAGAAAAAGACAGTCTATCTCAATACGGTCAACCCTGACAGCATCGCCGCCAGGGATTCAAGGACATACGGCATACCCTGCAGGATAATCGGGTCCTTCCAGGGCAGCATGGAAATGCTGGCAGAAAGCTTGAGCGCATGGAAGCAGAACAGATGCAGGATACTGTTGCTCTCCGGTACAAAAGGGCGCGGGGAAAGGCTCAGAGAATCGCTTTCAGAAAAAGGACTGGAAGCAGTTTATATGGATCAGATACAGCAGGCCGTGCAGCCGGGACAGATAATAATAACCCGCGGCAGCCTCAACAAGGGATTTGAGTATCCGTCGGCGGGCTTTATAGTGATCAGTGATAAAGAGGTGTTCGGGCAGGACAGGAAGAAGCCGGCAAAGAGCCATGGAAAGCATAAAGGCCGCCCAATAAGCTTCTTTACCGAACTGGACATAGGTGATTATGTTGTCCATCAGTCCCATGGAATCGGCCAATATATCGGAATGGAAAAGCTTGCGGTGGAGGGCGTGAAAAAGGATTACCTGAAGATACGCTATCAGGAAGGCGCATTCCTGTATATCCCGACCAATCAGATGGATCTGATACAAAAGTACATAGGCTCCGAAGGGAAGGCGCCAAAGGTCAGCAAGCTGGGAGGCACTGACTGGATCAAGACAAAGAACAGAGTCAGGGAATCTCTGAAGCAGCTGGCAGCGGAGCTGATAAGGCTTTATGCACAAAGGGCGGCCGTAAAGGGATACAAGTATTCGCAGGATACAGTTTGGCAAAAGCAGTTTGAAGAGCAGTTTCCCTATGAGGAGACGGAAGACCAGCTAAAATGCATCGAAGAGATAAAGGAGGATATGGAATCCGAGAAGGTAATGGATAGGCTCCTTTGCGGAGATGTGGGCTATGGCAAGACCGAGGTAGCTATCCGGGCGATATTCAAGGCGGCAATGGACGGCAGACAGGTAGCATATCTGGTGCCGACTACAGTGCTGGCACAGCAGCAGTACAGCAGCTTCATCGAGCGGCTGAAGGATTTTCCCGTTACTGTTGAGATGGTCAGCCGCTTCAGGACACAATCGGAGCAGAAAAAGATATTAAAGGAAGTCAGGGCCGGGAATATCGATGTACTTGTGGGTACACACCGGCTGCTCCAGAAGGACATACATTTCAAAAACCTGGGCCTGCTTGTCATCGATGAAGAACAGCGCTTCGGCGTGCAGCACAAGGAGCGGCTTAAAAACATGGCGCCGGGAGTAGATGTACTCACCCTTACTGCAACGCCTATACCAAGGACACTTCATATGTCGCTGACGGGGATCAGGGATATAAGTGTTATTGAGGATCCTCCCGAGGAAAGGTATCCTGTGCAGACCTATGTCATGGAATACAACAGGGACGTTATCAAGGATGCGATAATAAGGGAGTTGGGCCGGCAGGGACAGGTATTTTACCTTTATAACCGCGTAAGGACCATCGACATGAGAGCGGCTGAGATCCAGGAAATGGTCCCGGAAGCAAGGGTAGCAGTGGCACATGGGCAGATGGACGAAAGGCAGCTGGAGGATATAATGTTCAGCTTCATAAAGGGAGAGTACGACGTATTGGTCTGCACCACGATCATAGAATCAGGGCTTGATATGCCCAATGTCAATACAATTATCGTTGAGGATGCAGACAGGATGGGCCTGGCACAGCTTTACCAGCTGAGAGGAAGAGTGGGCCGCTCTAACAGGCTGGCTTATGCATACATTACCTATAAAAAGGACAAAATCGTATCCGAGGCAGCTGAGAAAAGGCTCCAGGCAATCAAGGAATTCACGGAGCTGGGATCGGGCTTCAAGATAGCAATGCGCGATATGGAGATACGCGGTGCCGGAAACCTGCTGGGACCCGAACAGCATGGACATATGGAGTCTGTCGGCTACGATATGTACTGCAGACTTCTTGATGAAGCCGTTAGGGAGCTCAAAGGCGAGCCGCTGCGCCGTGAGGAGGCTGAGACCGCAATAGACATAAATGTAGATGCATACATAGACGATTCCTATATCGGGGTCGAAAGTAAAAAAATCGAAATGTACAAGAAAATCGCCGCAATCAACAATGAGAATGATGTCATTGATATAGAGGATGAGTTGACAGACAGGTATGGGGATCCGCCCAGACCGGTCAGAAATTTGATAAAGATAGCAATGATCAAGGCACTGGCCCGTTCATTGGGATTTTCGTCGGTAACGGAAAAGAATGATACGATCATATTCAGCATGTCTGATGCTAAAAAAATTAATTTCCAGGCAATAGCAAGAGCCGCGGATAAATACAAAAGACAGCTGCTGTTCAATGCAGGTGCTTCGCCGTATCTGGTATTCAGGATCGCGTCAGGCCGGGATGACAGCAGACTGGACAATATTAAGATTTTATTACAGGATTTAAAATGCTTTGAAGTGGGCTGATAATCTATTATAATGTATTATGTATCGTTAAACGATCTTTTGTTAATGTTTCCCGCTGTGAGAGCGCTCGGGTGACAGTATACCGATGTGTTGTGGCGGTATTTGTTCTTTATTTTTTTATGAGGAGAGATAGCTTTGGATGATAACAAGTCGAGAAAGAAAAATGGCGACAGACTGTCAGACGATGATAGAATCAGGCTGCCGCTGTTTGTGAAGTATGGTCTGATAGCTCTTGCAGTTATAGCTGCTATTGCCATCGGTCTGATAGTGTGGTTCAATGCGGCCGGAAGCACAGTTGCGACCATTGACGGGGAGAGGATATCCGTCGGTGAATTCAAGTACTATGTTGAAGCACAGAAACAGATGATGTACTATTACGCTTCCATGGAAGACCCCAATATCTCGGAGGAAACCTTCTGGGCAACGAAAATCGGCGGTGAGGATGCGGTAGAGGTTGCAAAGAAGAAAGCTATCGACGAACTCAAGTATACAAAGGTACAGTACAAGAAAGCCAAGGAAGCAAAGGTCACTTTGACCGACGAAGAGAAGAGTGCAATCGAAAGGCCAATCAAGACGAGCATAATCGACACCATGGGTGAGGGCAACGAAATAAAGGCAAACAAGGCATTCCAGCAGGAGTATGGATTCTCGATAGATGACCTGAGAAATGCGCAGACTCAGATATTCATCGTTCAGAAGTATCAAATGGACGAGATAAACAAGATATCCGATACCGAAGCGGATATCAAAGCCAGCTATGAGAGAAACCCGGATTTCTTTAAGGCTGATACCCAGTACAGGCGTGGCGCCGGTGAAGCAGTTTGGGCAAGGCATATACTGCTGATGGTTCCGGAGGATGCGTCGGAGCAGGAGGATGAAGATATCAGGGAGAAAGCAGAAGAGCTTATAGCCAGACTGCAGGCGGGCGAAGACTTTGCCGGGCTGGCAAAGGAGTACTCAGAGGACGGTTCCAGTCAATGGGGCGGGGACTATCTTTTTGGCAGAGGAGCCATGGTTGGCGAATTTGAAGAAGCAGCATTTTCACTGGAACCCGGACAGATCACAAAGGTTCCTGTCAGGACTATCTTTGGCTACCACATAATAAAGCTGGAGGAAAAGTATAGAGAGGGAGAGCCTGTCAGCCTGAAATGTGCACTGGAGTATAATGAATTCGATGCGACTTATGTAAAAATGCAGATATATGAGCAGAGAGTCAAAGATATGGTGGATAATGCAAAATTCGAGCTAAATACTGATAATTATAATACGATCAGATAAAAAATATTTGTAAAAGATTGATCTTGCTGCTGAGGGCTGCCTTTACTGGCGGCTCTTTTATTTTGTGCTTAAGTTTTTCACAAATAGCCTCATATGTATAAAACCCCAATAAACAATCAATAATAAAAAGGCAATATGAAACAATTCAGTTAAGGAGGTAACGGCATTGAAGGCAACCGGTATTGTGCGGAGAATAGATGATCTTGGCAGAGTAGTCATTCCCAAGGAGATCCGTAGGACATTGCGGATCAGGGAAGGAGATCCTCTGGAAATATTCACCGATAAAGAAGGTGAAGTGATACTTAAGAAATATTCTCCTATAGGTGAGTTGGGTGATTTTGCGACACAATATGCTGAGTCCATCCATAAAACCAGCGGACACATAACCTGTATAGCAGACCGTGATACGATCATCGCAGTGTCAGGTGCGTCCAAGAAGGAGTTTCTGGAAAAATCTCTTAGCCCCGAGGTCGAAAGGGTCATCGAAGAGAAAACGACTCTCGTGGTAAAATCATCAGAGGACAAAAGTATATCCATATTGGCTGATGAAGGTTCTGAAAGGAAATATGCTGCGCAGGTGGTGTCTCCTATCATTTCGGAGGGTGACCCCATAGGCGCTGTAATGCTTTTATCCACAGATCCCGGCAGCAAAATGGGAGAGGTCGAAGCGAAGCTGGCCCAGTCAGCGGCAGGATTTCTTGGGAAACAGATGGAGCAGTAATCGGAAATGACAAATGAATATCTGGATGAAAACAGCAGAAGGGAAGTGTCTGCTGTTTTTATGTATCTGAGTTACTTTTTTTTCTGAATTATTACAGCAAAATTACTATACCATGTCATACGCACTTGGCGGCGGACATTTATGCTATAATCGTTTCGTACCGCGCAGCGCATATCCATATGTTGCGCAATATAAGCCAGGGAATTGTGGTGACCATGCAGTTTGATGCAATAAATGCCCGACTGGAGGACATTCGACACAATAAGGAGGATATCGGAAGGTTTGTAGAGGAGTACAAGCCTTTTATTGCATCCTGCGCCGGAAAGGCGGCAGGAAGGTTCATGAGCTACGGCACAGATGATGAGCTCAGCATTGCCATGATCGCATTCGTTGAAGCAATCAATTCATTTGACAGTAAAAAGGGAAACTTCTTTACCTTTTCACGCAATGTAATAAAAAGAAGGATCATTGACTATTACAGAAGTGAAAAACGCCACAGCAATGTTGTTTCACTGAATCTGTATATGGAGGAAAAGGACGACGAATATGACCTGAGCAGCGGCGAGGCTGTGCAGCGTCACGCTGATCAGAGGCTTGCGGAGCTAAGGAGGCTTGAGCTTCAGGAGCTTGGCAGGGAGCTGGAGCAATGGAAAATTACATACCGGGACCTGGCAAGGGTCTCCCCAAAGCACAAGAAAACAAGACTGCAATGTGCAGAGCTGGCGGGCATCATCCTATCAAGACCCGAAATACTCCAGCCGATAATGATAAAGAAGTATTTGCCCGTTGCAGAACTGGAAAGAGTATCAGGATTACCCCGGAAATTCATCGAGCGTTTTCGAAAATATGTAATAGCAGTAGTTGTGATAGCAATAGGGGACTATGAATACATAAAGGATTACATAAAATTGTAGGAAGGGAGGGCTTGAAGGTGAAAGGAATAGTTGCAGAGATAAAGGGTAAATATGCAGTGATACTTACACAGGATGGTCTGTTTAAAAAGGTCAGAGCCCTTCCCGGAATGACGGTGGGTATGGAGACGGAGCTTGAGCGGTTGTCGGGAGATACCGGCAACAGACGGTTTGCCGCCAGAGTCGTATCGATGGCAGCAGCCGGCCTGCTTGTCCTTGGAGTTGGATTTGGGGCATACAGCTATACCATACCGTACAGTTATGTAGATATCGATATTAATCCAAGTATTGAGCTCGCTGTAAATATATATGACAGGATAATCGATACGAAGGCTTTGAATGAGGATGGAGAAAAGCTCCTTATGAACAAGGACCTGCGGCATAAAAGCCTTGACAATGGAGTCAGGGATCTTCTGAACAGGGCTGTTGAGCAGGGCTATCTCACAACAGAGAATGAAATCATAGATGACACCGGGGCTCAAGATGGGTATGACCAGCCTGCAGAAAACAGCGGTCAGGTCTCCGGAGACGGCAGCCAGACTTCGGACAGTGGTGTCCATGAGGCCGGAAACGATCATCTGCTGCCCGGCTGGGAAAAGGGTACGGCAGAGCAGATGGCTGGGCACACCGATGCAGCCGGAATACCGAAGGATACAGCAGGAGCCGGAAAAGAGCCTGCCATCAAAAATGCGGTAATGGTTACCGTGTCAAGCAATAATTCAAAGAAATCCGGTGAATTGAAGAAAAAAATCGCAAGCACTGCATCAAAGGAGCTGGGCAAAGAGAAGGTCAGCTCTGAGATATTGGTCGGTGAGACCAGCAATGAGCAAAGGGAAGCTGCAAGGGAGCTGGGGGTCACACCCGGAAAACTGTCGCTGATAGAGGATGTTTTAAAGCATCTTCCCGAAAAAGAGCTTGATGATGTTAAGAACACTGCCGTTAAAGATCTACTTGAGATAGTCAGGATCAATTCAAAGGACGTTAAGCCGGGTAAAGGAGCCCCGGGCAAGAAAGACGACGGCATTGAAACAGGCAGTAAGGCCAATGACAGCAGCAAGATAAATAACGGCGGTAAAGGAAGCAAGAGCAGCGAGAGCAGCAACAAAATCGAAAGCAAAAACGACAACAGCAAGGGCAATAACAAGGGTAACAGCAGTAATAGCAAGAAGGAGTATCCGGAGAACAGCCGTAATAATGCCGGCAAAAATGAAAAAACCGCACCGGGAGTGAAATCCGGTAGGGATGACAGCGGCGGCAACGGGGAGATCAAATCGCAGAAGGGCAAAACAGAGAGCAGCAGAGACAAAAATGATGCCGGCAATAAGGACAGCAGTAAGGACAATAAAAAGAACAGCGGCAATGACCGGAAGGACAACCATAATGATAAAAAGAATGAAATCAACGTAAGGGAAGTGCCCAAAAAGTCCGCCGAGGAACTGAGGAAAGAACGTGAAAGTCTCAAGGATGAGCTTCTCAGACAAATAGGCAACAGCCGGGAGCAAAGCGGCAAGGACCGCCCGGGACAGGATGCAGGCAAGGATAAGAAAGAGGATAAAGGCGGCACAAATAGAAAGGATGACGATAAAAAGAATCAGAACAGCGGTAAAAAGGCCGGTCCACATAAATAGAGGCGCTGATGGGGAGTGAAGACAAGTAATATTTTTTCGACTTGATACAACAAATGAGATAGTAATTCTGCCTAGCTTATACTTTTATTAAAACAGCTTGTTCTTTTATCAAAGATAAGGAATAAGCTGTTTTTATTGCATTTTGTTGGCCGGTGTCATAAATTTTTATTGATATGACTTTCAAAACTGACAAAATACACCGGACGCCCCGGTTATAATCGATGTTATCGGGGGTGTACGAATGATGAAAACTGTTAGTTTGCAAATGGACAAGACCGGTCACTTTATTAAGCTTATCACTAGGTTTTTACTTCAACAGAACAATTTCCTGATCCTGATTTCGGCGTTCCTGCTGGGAAAAAGCAATATAGCAGGTATGCTTTCATTGGGGGGCGCATTTTTTGCCGCGTCATACGCAGGTCCGGGGATGAGGCTGGTGACAGCGGCGGCGGTACTGTTGGGAGCTGTCTTTCAAGGCTCCCTGGAAGCTGTCTATATCAATGCGGCATGTATGCTTTTGTTCTGTGTTTTATCGATCCCGATGAAACGGTCCAATGAAAGAATGAACATAAGGGCAGCCGCGATACTCTTTGTCTCCATGCTGCTGCCCCAGCTGATGTTGGCCGGACTTAGAGGTTTTTTGCTGTACGATGTGCTGGTGTCATTTTTCAGTTCCTTTTTAAGCTTTGCTCTTTATTTTATATACAGGATCTCTATCCCTATCATGTCCGGAAGTCTGAAAAAGGCGCTGTACGGCAATGAAGAAGCTATCAGTGCGGGCCTTACGGCAGCACTGATCCTTTCGGGTATCGGGCCCTTCCAGATCATTGGATTTTCATTGAGGAACGTATTGTGTGTACTGCTCCTGCTTCTTCTGAGCTACAAATGCGGGGCGGGAGCCGGTGCCTCGGCCGGTGCGGTGATCGGACTCATTATCAGTATATCCTCTGAGTTTTCTCCCTCCATTGCCGGCACTTATGCCCTGTGCGGCATGCTGGCCGGGATCCTGGGCAATCTGGGCAGGGTCGGTGCGGCGCTGGGGTTCATTCTTGGAAACATGGTACTTGCCGTCTACTTCAACGGGGCTTCGGAGACGCTGCTATACCTCAGAGAGATCCTGGCTGCATCGGTGATGTTTTTCAGCCTGCCGAAAAAGCTTTTGGAACGCCTGACTGATCCTTTTGCCCGGGGACAGGCCCTTGAGGACAGGAAGGGGTATTCCCGAAGGATAAGGGATATTACTGCAGAGAGGCTTGGAAAGTTTTCCCGGGCATTTTTGGAATTGTCGAAAACCTTTGGAGAAATTGCACAAACAGCGGTCCCATCCGAAAGGCAGGATATAAATGTACTATTTGACAGGGTAGCGGATAGGATATGCAGCGACTGCAGTCTTTGTATGCATTGCTGGGAACGAAGCTTCTATGATACATATCAGGTTATGTTCCAGGTCGTTGAAAAGCTTGAGACTAAGGGGAGGGTCGAGGAAAGCGACATACCCCGGTATTTTATTGACAAATGTCCAAGGATAAATGATTTTGTCAATGCGGTAAATAATATGTATGAATTATTCAGGGTCGGAGTTGTGTGGAAGAGCAAGATAGGAGAGAGCAGGGCAGTCATAAGCAGGCAGTTTGAAGGTATGGCACGGGTAATCGACAGCCTTGCGGAAGAGATCGATACAGAAGTGGATTTCTTAAGTCCACTGGAGGATGCAATTGCTGCAGGGTTAAGGAGTGAAGGGATAAAGGCCAGGGATGTCATCGCCTATAGAGGGCTGTGGGGCAAATATGAAGTGAGTGTTCTGCATGGGGGGTGCGGAGGAGGCAGAAAATGCGCCGCTGTCATCGACAGGATAGTCTCGGATGCTGTCGGCAGAAAGATGGCACGGACGGAAGAGGGCTGTGTAAAGGGCGCGGATGGAAGCTGCTGCCTCAAATATATGGAGGCTGAGAACCTGAAGCTGACGACGGGCATAGCAAGGATACCAAAGTATGGCAGCAAGGTGTCGGGGGACAGCTTTACATTCCTGGAAAGCGGCAATGGGAAATACACATTGGCGCTGAGTGACGGAATGGGCTCAGGATACGGGGCTTCAGCCCAGAGCAAGGCTACGGTGGGCATGCTGGAGAACTTCCTCGAGTCAGGCTTTGACAAGGAAATGGCTGTCAGCCTGATCAATTCGGTGCTTGTTCTCAGGTCGGATGAGGACAATACTTGTACTATAGATATATCCATGGTGGACCTTTTCAGCGGAGAGGTAGAGTTTATTAAGATAGGAGCGGCGCCTACATATATCAAAAGAAGCTCAAGAGTGGAAACAGTCAGAGCTGCGACACTGCCGGCCGGTATACTTCCCGGGCTGGATGCGGAGCTGGCCAGGAAGGATGTGGACAGCGGAGATATGATCATAATGGTGACAGATGGGGTCGTAGACAGCATGACAGGCGATGAGCCGGGAGAAAAGGCACTGATGAAATATATCCAGCAGCTGGATAGTCTGAATCCGCAGCAGGTGGCCGCTTCGATCCTGGATGAGGCCGTCAGGCGCTGCGACGGCAAGCCCTTTGATGATCTGACTGTAATGGCGGCAAAGGTCTGGAAAAGGCCTCAGCAATCAAGCGGCTAGAATATTATTGCTGTAGCAGGAAATTAATTGAATAAAACCATAAAATTTTCACAAACTATATTCAGACCATGGGTACCGGTGTCCTGCCGAAATGCGCAGAGGTTAATAAGAAGGAGATAGTGCAGGATTTGTGTACGGCGATGATATATTATGGTTTGTGGAGGATAATATGGTGGATGGTGATTCAAAAAGAATTGTTATTATAAAAAATATTTCCTCAAATCTGATTGAAGAGGCGATACTCATACTCAAGCCCGGTCAGGACGCGCCGTCAGCGGCCGGAAGCGGCAAACCGGCACAGAACAGAACGATCAAAAAAAATGACCTGATCCTGAAGGAGGCCGAATTTATTATTGATCAGTACATAAAGGAGCACGGCCTTTTAAAAAGCAAGAATAAGCATCTTCCGCCAAAAAAATACTTACACCTGAATTTATCCGTCAATTCTGTGATAAATATTTTTTTAGTCGCTGCCATCATGTTTCTGCTGTTCGTTATTGGGAAATACATATTGTGATTTTCCACTACATCATAACCTGCGTAAATGCTGATAATTAGCTGAACAACCATCCTGCATGACGAATTTGGCCGTACATTTTTCATAATAACTTGCACATGCTAAAGTATTGTGATAGAATTTTATCTCAGAATCCTTGCTCTGCACATTTTAAGCAGGGCCGTTCAGTCCAGAAGGAGGTGAAAGTCAAATGATGAACAAGTATGAATCCATATTTATCATCGATCCCGACGTTGGTGAGGAAAACACACAGGCTCTTGTTGAAAAGTTCAAGAACCTGCTTGAGACCTCTGCACAATTGGAAAGCATCGATGAGTGGGGAAAAAGGAAGCTTGCTTATGAAATCGCCGACAAGACCGAAGGTTATTACGTTCTTGCCAATTTCAGCGCAGAGTCCGAATTTCCGCGTGAGCTTGAGAGGATATACAAGATCACAGACGGGATACTCAAGTATATGATTATTAGAAAAGAAAAATAGGGTGATAGTATGAATAAGGTCATTTTAATGGGCAGACTCACAAAGGATCCTGAATTGAGGTATACCACCACGAACAATATTGCCAGATGTACGTTCACTCTGGCTGTGGACCGTAGGTTCACAAAGCCCGGCGAAGAGAAGCAGGCTGATTTCATAAACATAGTTGCGTGGAGAAATCAGGCGGAATTCTGCAGCAAGTACTTTACCAAGGGGCTGAAGGTCGTAGTGGTTGGAAGCCTTCAGAACAGGACATGGGATGACAATGAAGGCAAGAGACACTATATCAGTGAAGTCGTAGCTGACGAGGTCCATTTTGCAGAAAGCAAAAGGAACGAGGGCGGAGCCCCGTACAGACCGGCGGCGCCTGCGGAGTATGCACCTGCTGCTCCGGCAGCGCAGGGAGATCCCGGCTTCTTCCAGACTGATGATGACGATGATCTGCCATTTTAACGATCCGGATCGACCTTATTGCTTGCAGAAAACTGCATATGCCTGCAAGGAGCGTGTATATGCGTTATGAAAGGAGGCGTGTTTGAATGCCAGGAGGAAAAAGGGACAACAGAGGCGGTAGAGATTCATACGACAGGGGCGAAGGAAAAGGCGGCATGAGGATGAGAAGAGCCAGAAAAAAGGTTTGCTCTTTCTGTGTGGACAAGGTAACCGATATAGATTATAAGGAAGTTGCAAAGCTGAGGAAGTTCATATCTGAAAGAGGAAAGATACTTCCCAGAAGGATCTCCGGTAACTGTGCAAAGCATCAGCGCCAGCTGACCGTAGCCATCAAGAGGGCCAGGACCGTAGCATTGCTGCCGTTCACAGCCGAATAGGAAGATAATGAAAAAACCCCTCGGGACATGCAACAGATCCCGAGGGATTTTATTTTTATTATGTATCAGGAATGACTTGACTGCCGTTTATCGCTGAAGAAATGCGGGCAGTAAAACGGCCGGATTTATACAACTTAGTGATCCGGCCGTTACCCTGCTCCCTCGGAGCAGATTTGGAGGTTGGGATTACTCAACTGCATTCCCTCGTGCTTTCCTTACGGAGGTTACTGGTCCTACGTTAAATCTCCCTTTGGACTCATTCCCTTCCTGGTAATTATTTTAACAACCATCTGGTTGTATTATATATTTACCCCGTAATTTCTAATATAAACACATGATAGATAACTTTTTTTCTCCATTATTCCGCAAGCATCATCTGACATGGTTTTTCAGATACAGATAGGAAATATCCTCCTCGCGATAGGGCAGCAGTACGGAGAGGCTTGGATAGGGACTGCCCTGTTGGTATAATGTACTGATCGATGTGCCGAGAGCTTCCGCATCGTGGATGAATTTGCAAGTAAGGGTAGCTCCAAGTAATCCTAGTGGATGATTTTGCAGCTAAGGGTAACTCGACGAAGAGTTTTAGAGCATTATTATTGCATATAGTCCATAAATAGAATACATAAATCAGGATATAGAACATTATGTCACCGTAGAATATAAAGACACATGCCCTTACTTGCAAATTCATCCACTAGGATTTTTCGATGCTGCCTTTGCTGAATCTGGGACTGTAAATACGGTCGTGGCATCATCTGTATCATGAGGTATCATGTGTTTGGTTCAATGGGGCCAGAATTCACGGGGACTTCATGGGGGTTTATGGGAATAGGCTAAATGGGGCAGAATTCACGGGGACTTCATGGGGTTTTATGGGGATAGGCTAAATGGGGCCAGAATTCACGGGGACTTCATGGGGGTTTATGGGAATAGGCTAAATGGGGCAGAATTCACGGTGATTTCATGGGGTTTCACGAAGTCATGGTTTATGGGGTTTCAAATGAGGGTTCATAGGATCGCATCGCCCTTTTCACCAAATACTGTTGGAAAATTGACAATTTTGGTGTATTATTATAACGCATCGTTGAAAGGAAAATCGTTATCCCACATCTGCATAGGCAGAGGATATCTATTGCATCGGTATATACGCCGATGAGGTAACAGGTTTGGAAAGACAAGGGAGAGTATGAAGAGAGTTGGTTATCTGGGCCCGAAAGGGACGTTTTCACATGAGGCGCTGAAAAAATATATCGGGAGCAAAAAGTGTGTTTCAGTAGACTTTGCATCGATTCCTGAGATATTCATGGCATTTGCGCAGAATATGCTGGATGAAGCAGTTGTTCCTTTGGAAAACTCTATCGAAGGAGCTGTCAATGCCACGATGGATATGATATCACAGGACACAGGGCTCATGATAAAGGCTGAGATCATCATTCCGGTGAGGGCATGCCTTCTGGCAAAAAAGGGTACGGATATCGCCGATATCAGATTTGTGCTTTCGCACCCTCAGCCTCTGGGTCAATGCAGAAGGTTCCTTTGCTCAAGCATGTCCCATGCGCAAACAAAGGCTGTATCAAGTACAGCTGCAGCAGCAGAGGAGGCTGCGGCAGGCAGCGGTGATATTGCCGCCATTGCTTCCAGAACAGCGGCAGAGGTTTATGGACTGGATATATTAAAGGAAGATATACAGGATCAGGACAATAATTTTACAAGGTTTATTATCATCGCCAAGGATGATGCCGCCAGGACCGGAAACGATAAAACCTCCATTGTGTTTTCCACCGAGGATGCACCGGGAAGCCTTTACAGGGTCCTTGGCATCTTTAGTCTCTGGGATATCAATATGACAAGGATCGAATCAAGACCTGCAAAGAACAAGCTGGGCAGGTATATTTTCTTTGTAGATATTGAAGGCCACAGAGAGGATGAGGATCTGAGGGATGCGTTGACTATGGTGAAGAAAAAAACATCTTTTTTACGGATATTGGGCTCCTACCCGGTTTCATCGGCAACTGAAAATACCTGATGGGAAATGGGAATATATGGTATAATGGTACAGGGACGCTCATGTGCAGGAAGAAAGGCTTCGTGAGTCGGGCAATGTCCCTGTGAAGTTAGTCTGGCGGGGAGTGGAGCGTATGGCAGTACCGGAAAAAGAGATCGATATAACCAGGAACATTAAGCTGATAGAGTGGTTGAAAAGCGAGCTGCTGACAGATCTGGCAGATCTGTTCAAGGTATTGGCCAGGGGAGCCAGGGAAGAGATGTATGAGGCAGTAGGAGAAATACTTTCGAATATAGTCCTCATCAGCTATCTTCTGGGCAAGCGTCTGGGCATCAGCTA
Organism: Clostridiaceae bacterium; assembly: GCA_012519745.1. Lineage (GTDB taxonomy): Bacteria > Bacillota > Clostridia > Acetivibrionales > DTU013 > DTU013. Next base: position 20,483 of record JAAYPO010000043.1, read on the forward strand.
TAACGCCATCGAGATGAAGATACATAACAAGGTCAAGCTGGGGCTTGTGGAAAACCACGATGTGGAGAAGTATTATGGTGATCTGTCCGAGCTTTCAAAGCATCTGGGCAGCAACAGAAGAAAGGAGAAATGAAAGGGGAGGATCCTTTCAGACATATGGATAGCAAAAAGATCCTTGGCCTGCTGACTCCGCGGGCAAGTGTGCACATCTGGATAATACTGCTTTTGACCATTGTCATTGCAGTACTGGACTGGCGGGTCGCCATACCCTGCTTTGTTTTGTTTGCCTTCCTTACATATTACGATATAAGGGCAAGCTATAAAAGGAAAGCAGAGATTTCAAGCTTTATCGAGAATCTGAACTTCAACATCGACACAGCGACAAGGGATACTCTGATGAATTTTCCCATGCCGCTGGTCATAACTGAGCTGGACGGCTCTATCATATGGTATAATTCTACCTTCGAGGATATTTCTGGTCAGGGGGCTGTATTCGAGGAAACAGTCAAATCTATCGTGAAGGATCTGAAAAACAATGAGCTGCTGCCTGAAAATCTGAAAAAAAACCATACGGGGATATCAAAGCAAATCGATATGAACGGGCGTCACTACAATGTGCTGTGCAGCATCGCCAGACGCGACCCGTCCCAAAAGCAAACCGCGGATTACATGCTGATACTCTATTTCCTTGATATGACGGAGCTTATCGATCTAAGAAGGACATACTCCGATGAGAGGACTATAGCAGCTATATTTGTCATAGACAATTATGACGACCTGATGCAGAGCATGGACGATCCTGTTAAACCCCAGGTACTGGCAGAGATAGATAAAAGGATGGTGCAGTGGGTATCATTTGCAAACGGTATTATAAAGAAATTCGAGAGAGACAAGTACCTTTTTATCTTTGAACAGAGATATATGAAGGAATTGGAGGATAAAAAGTTTGAAATACTTGATACGATAAAAGAGATAAGTATGGGCAACAAGCTGCCGGTGACGCTGAGTCTGGGGTTTGGCCTGGGGGGGAAGACCCTGTCGGAAAACCTTCGGTTCGCAGCCGCTTCCATCGACCTTGCGCTGGGCAGGGGCGGAGACCAGGTGGTGCTGAAAAACGGAGAAAGCTTCAGCTTTTTCGGAGGCAGGACCAGGGAACTGGAGAAGAGGACGAAGGTCAAAGCGAGGGTAATAGCGTATGCATTGCGCGAGCTTATTGACCAGGCGGACAAGGTATTCATCATGGGCCATGAAAATTCGGATATAGACTCGATGGGTGCTTCGCTGGGGCTTTACAGAGTAGTCAGGAGCAGGGACAGGGATGCATATATCGTGCTGAACAGATTCAACCCCACCATCGAAAGCTTGATTTCCAGGATACAGGAAAGCGATGAGTACGACTCTTTGTTTATTAACAAGAGTGAGGCGTTGGAGCTTGCAGACAATAAAACGCTGATCATTGTAGTAGATACTCACAGAAAGAGCTTCACGGAAGTGCCGGAGCTGATCGGAAACGGCAGGCAGGTAGTCATTATAGATCACCACAGACGAGGCGCCGACTATATCCAGGACACAGCTCTCACCTATCAGGAGACCTATGCTTCCTCTACATGTGAGCTTGTTACAGAAGTGATCCAATACATAGATGACAAGCTGAAGCTGACTCAACTGGAGGCTGAGGCCCTCTATGCGGGGATAGTGGTCGATACCAAGAGCTTTACCTTCAAGACAGGCGTCAGGACATTTGAAGCAGCGTCTTACCTGAGACGTCAGGGTGTAGATACGGTGGCTGTGAAGCAGCTGTTCCAAAATGATATACAGACATATATCAATATCTCCTCTGTGGTAAGGGATGCAGAGCTGCTGGATAATGAGATCGCGATATCCGTATGTGCACCACCCGTTAATAATCCACAGCTCATTGCAGCAAAGGCAGCCGATGAACTGCTCAACCTTTCTGGCATAAAGGCAGCCTTCGTTTTGTGTGACGTAGGGGACGAAATATGGATCAGCGGCAGATCCCTGGGGGATATCAATGTGCAGATGATACTTGAAAAGCTGGGGGGAGGCGGGCATCTTTCCGTCGCAGGAGCACAGCTCGAGGGTATGGACATAAATGATGCAAAAGAAAAATTAAAATATGCTATAATGGAATATGCGAAGGAAATTGCCAAACCGAATACATGATAATCGGAGGTAAATATGAAAGTAATATTAAAACAGGATGTCAAGGGCCTTGGGAAGAAAGAAGACCTGGTGAACGTAAGCGACGGTTATGCCAGAAACTACTTGTTCCCAAGGGGACTGGCCGCCGAAGCTAATGCTGCAAATATCAATATAATGAACACCCGCAAAGAAGCGGAGAAGACCAAGAAGAACCGCGAACTGGCTCATGCAAGGGAACTTGCTCAAAAGCTGAAGGATATAGAGGTTGTCATAAAGACCAAGTCAGGTGAAAATGGGAAGCTTTTTGGATCGATAACGAGCAAGGACATTTCGGACAAGCTTAAGAAGGACTTCAAGCTGGATATCGACAAGAAAAAAATAGTACTACCGGAGCCAATAAAATCCACAGGCAGCGTAGAATTGGATGTCAAGCTTTATCCGGAGGTCGCAGGGAAGCTGAAGGTCAGGGTAGAAAACGAATAGCGCGGAGGAATCTGGATAGTGGATATAGATGCCATAGGGAGGATACCTCCTCACAACTTAGAAGCCGAGCAGGCAGTACTGGGATGTATGCTGCTTGATTCGGATGTCATACCGACCGTTACCGAACTGATCAGAAGTACTGATTTTTACAGGGATGACCATCGGGAAATATGTGAAGCGATAATAGACATTACTGAAAAAGCCGGTCCGGTAGATATCATCACCGTGTCCGAGCAGCTGCAGTCCAGGGGCACTCTGGATGCAGTCGGAGGGCTTGATTATCTTGCCGCTATTACCAGCGCTGTCCCTACTACGGCAAATGCCCGGCATTATGCCAAGATCGTAGAAGAAAAATCACTGCTCAGAAAACTGATAAAGGCAGCATCTGAGATCAGTGCCGCCGGCTATGAAGCCTCCGAGGAGGCCGCTTTCGTGCTGGACAAGGCGGAGAAGAGCATTTTTGATATACTTCAGAAGAGAAGCACCCAGGGCTTTACTCATATAAAGGATGTACTCCTCGATACATTTATCCGACTGGAGGAGCTTTACAACAGCAAGGGCTTTGTCACCGGTATACCGACCGGTTTCACCGACCTTGATTACAAGACTTCCGGACTGCAGAATTCTGATCTGATACTGATCGCGGCAAGGCCCGGTATGGGGAAGACTGCCATGGCACTCAATATAGCTCAGTATGCGGCTGTTCAGAAGCATGTACCGGTGGCACTGTTCAACCTTGAAATGTCCAAGGACCAGCTGGTAAACAGGATGCTTTGCAGTGAAGTGATGGTGGACAGCCATAAGATGAGGACCGGAAAGCTGGAGGATGAGGACTGGAACAAGATAGCCCGGGCGCTGGCTCCTTTGTCAGAGGCCCCTGTATATATTGACGATACACCGGGCATATCTGTTATGGATATAAGGGCAAAATGCAGAAGGCTGAAGCTTGAAAAAAACCTCGGCCTGGTTGTGATCGATTATCTGCAGCTGATGCAGGGAAGGGGAAGGACTGAGAGCAGGCAGCAGGAGGTCGCAGAGATCTCAAGGTCGCTGAAAATACTGGCGAAAGAGTTGAATGTTCCTGTTATTACAATGTCCCAGCTCAGCAGGGGCCCTGAGTCAAGGAACGACCACAGACCGATGCTGAGTGATCTGAGAGAATCAGGCGCCATCGAACAGGATGCCGATATAGTAATGTTCCTTTACAGGGATGATTACTACAATCCGGATACCGAGAAGAAGAACATAGCGGAAGTCATCATAGCCAAACACAGGAATGGTTCCACAGGCACTGTCGAGCTCAGGTGGTTCGGTGAATACACTAAATTTGCCAATTTGAAGAAGGATGAATACTAGCAGTTTTGTTTTCAAATTCACAGAAAAAATGCTGGCCGCCGTGCAGGAAAACCGTCTTGTTGAGCCCGGAGACGGTGTGGTAGTGGGCGTGTCAGGCGGGCCTGATTCTGTGTGTCTGCTCCATGTACTGCATTCTCTGCAGGAAATCCTCAAAATCAGGCTTTATGCCGTCCACATAAACCATATGCTTCGGGGCGGGGAAGCTGATGCTGATGAAGAGTATACAGTTTCTTTGTGCAGCAGGCTGGATATCCCCCTGGTAACGGTCCGCAAAGACATAGCTGCCATGGCAGCGAGTACCGGCCTATCACTTGAGGAGGCGGGCCGGGATGTCCGGTACAGTGAATTCAGGAAACACGCCTCTGCAGTCGGAGCTGTTAAAATCGCAGTTGCCCACAACAGGAACGATCAGGCTGAAACGGTCATGATGAATATCATAAGAGGGACCGGTACAGCCGGGCTTTCAGGTATGGAATACAAGAGAGATGATGTTATCAGGCCGCTGCTGGATGTGGACAGAGATGAAATCGAGCGCTACTGTAATGAGGCCGGATTGTCTCCGAGGACCGACAGCTCCAACCTGGAGCAGGATTTTACCAGGAACAGAGTGCGTCTGGGACTGTTCCCGTATATCAATGAAAAATTCGGAGCAAGTATTGTCGACAGCCTGTGCCGTTTGTCCCAAAACGCATCCATGGATGAACGATTCATTGACAAATGTGCTTCCGAAGGCTTTGAGAAAGCGGTGGTTGAAAGGAAGGTCCACCTTGTATCCTTTGATATCGGACAGTTGAGGGACCTTGATCCCGCTGTCAGAATACGTGTACTGAGGATCGGCATTACACACGTATCAGGCAGTACAAAGGGTATTGGCAATGTGCATTACAAAGCATTGCTGGAGCTGGTCGACAAAGGGACCACCGGATCGGCAGCAGAGCTGCCGGGAGGTATCCGTGCCGTTGTCTCCTATGATGTGATCAGGATTTTTTCAGTGAAAGCCGCAAATACCGGAAATAGCAGTGATGAGGAATACTCTGTGCAGCTGATCATACCTGGAGTTACTTTTGTACCTGCTTTAGGATCGGAAATGACAGCTTCCGTCATCATACCTGAAAATATTGATAAAAATAATATGGTAGGATATAATCCTAACGTGCAATATTTTGATTATGATAAAGTCAAACAGGGAATAAATATTAGAAATCGAAGGAATGGGGATATTTTCAAGCCTTTGCGCTCAAACGGCACAAAAAAGCTGAAGGAATTTTTTATCGATGCCAAGATCCCCAGGGAGGATCGGAGCAAGATACCGATGTTGGCCATAGGTAATGAGATCATCTGGATCATAGGATATAAAATAAGTGATAAATTTAAAGTAACTGAAAATACTAGAAGTGTGCTTAAAATAGAATACAATCGGAGGGGTCACAATGACAGCAGATATTGAAGAAATACTGGTATCGCGAGATGAGATCAGAGAGATGGTAAGGCAGATGGGCAGGCGCATTTCACAGGACTACCAAGGAGAGGAGCTGGTCCTTGTGGGCGTTCTGAAGGGAGGCTTCGTTTTTCTGGCAGATCTGATGAGGGAGATAACCATACCTGTAGATATGGATCTGATAGCGGTATCCAGCTATGGAGCATCCACGAGATCCTCCGGTGTTGTCAGGATCATCAAGGACATGGATCTGAATGTGGCGGGCAAGCATGTGCTCATTGTTGAAGATCTTGTAGATACAGGCCTGACGCTGAAGCATCTGAAGGAGCTTTTCAATACCAGAGGTCCAAAGAGTGTCAGAATATGTACTGCCTTTGACAAGCCGTCCAGAAGGAAGGTAGATATAGAGGTGGAATACAAGGGCATTGAAGTGCCGGACAAATTCATAGTGGGATATGGGCTGGATTACGCTGGAAAATACCGCAATCTGCCTGATGTCTGCACGCTAAAAAAAGAAATTTATACAAATCAGCAGTAAGGGCAGACAAAATCCGAATCATGAGGGTATATTGGTTGATATTGCGTTTATTGTGTTTTAAAAAGGTTTATGTTAATATAATATAACGAAGTGGAAGCATCTGCCACTTATTTGGACCGAAAGCGATATAATCTGGAAGGCCCAGGCAAATCTAACTTATAGAGATTCCGGGAGGGAGATATTTGAAAAACTTTAAAAGTCTTAGCTTTTATATAATAATTTTTGTGTTGCTGCTATTTATTGTGATGGTTTATACAAGCACCGGAAAACCGCCGGAGCTCAGCTATTCACAGCTTTTGTCACAAATACAGAACAGCAATGTACAGAGCATCGCTCTCAAAGCTGACGAAGCCACGATCGAGCTGATAAACCCCAATAAGGGAGCAAAGACGAAAATATACGTTACCTATATATCATCTGTAGATTCCTTTACCGAGATGGTCACTGATGCATACAACAACGGCCAGGTCAAGGACTTTAGAGTAGAGAGGCCGATGTCGGCTCCATGGTGGCTGCAGATCCTCCCGACTATCGGGTTGATAGTGGTGTTCGTGATATTTTGGGTCTTTTTTCTCCAGCAGTCACAGGGGGGCGGAGGCAACAGGGTCATGTCCTTTGGAAAGAGCCGTGCCAGGATCAGTACTGATGATAAGCGCAAGGTGACCTTCGAGGATGTTGCCGGAGCAGATGAGGAAAAGGAAGAACTTAAGGAGATAGTTGATTTTCTCAAGTCTCCCAAGAAATTCATAGAGCTTGGCGCCAGGATACCCAAGGGCGTGCTGCTTGTCGGACCTCCCGGTACCGGTAAGACGCTGCTGGCAAGAGCTGTATCAGGAGAGGCCGGTGTGCCGTTCTTCACCATCAGCGGCTCCGATTTCGTTGAAATGTTTGTCGGCGTTGGAGCCTCCAGGGTAAGGGATCTCTTTGAGCAGGCGAAAAAGAGCGCGCCGTGTATAGTATTCATAGATGAGATAGATGCCGTCGGCCGCCATAGAGGAGCAGGTCTGGGCGGAGGGCATGATGAACGTGAGCAGACGCTGAACCAGCTGCTTGTGGAAATGGACGGTTTTGGTGTAAACGAAGGCGTAATCATATTGGCGGCTACCAATAGGCCGGACATACTGGACCCTGCACTGCTGAGACCAGGTCGTTTCGACAGGAGGGTATTCGTAGGGCTGCCTGACATAAAAGGCCGCGAAGAGATACTGAAGGTCCATGCAAAGGGCAAGCCCCTCGGCTCGGATGTCAAGCTCGATGAGCTGGCTAAAAGCACTCCCGGCTTTACCGGAGCGGATCTGGAAAACCTGCTCAATGAGGCTGCACTTTTTGCAGCAAGGAAGAACAAAAAGCGTGTAGAGATGGAAGAGATAAAGGAAGCAACATTTAAGGTAGTAGTGGGACCTGAGAAGAAGAGCAAGGTCATGAGTGAGAAGGAGAAGAAGCTCACTGCATACCATGAGGCAGGTCATGCCATAGCTGTAAAGGTGGCATCAACTACAGACAAGGTGGATCGGGTTTCCATCATCCCGTCGGGAAGAGCAGGCGGTTATACAGCACACAAGCCGGATGAGGATAAATCATATCATACCAAGTCACAGCTGATGGAGCAAATCATTATCGCTATGGGCGGAAGAGCGGCAGAGGATATCGTACTCGGAGAGATAAGCACCGGAGCTTCCAGTGACCTCAAGCATGCCAACAGCGTGGCAAGGAGTATGATAGTCAAGTTTGGTATGAGCGACAATCTGAGCAACATGGTCTTCGACGAGAATGATGAAGTGTTTATCGGACGTGATTTCGGGCACACCAGAAGCTACAGCGAGGAAGTGGCCGCTATTATCGACAAAGAAGTGAAGCAGCTCATCGACTCAGCTTATGAGAAGACTATAGCGATACTGAAGGAGCACATCAATGCACTTCACAGACTGGCAGAAGCTCTGCTGGAGAAGGAGAAGCTGGAAGGGCATGAGTTTGAGGAGATATTCGCCGGAGCTTGAGCCGCACTATGATCGAGTATGCTGAAGCGGACGGGATATTGACAATAGATGATGAAAAAGAAAACAGAATATGCCTTATCAAGAGTGGTGGAGGGACAAGGCCCGATGAAACCCCGGCAACCGGCCGAACAGGCAGCGGTGCCAATTCCTGCAGGATTAGATCCTGAAAGATGAGGGACATGGTCGATCGAACCTCTTCATATTTCAGGAAGAGGTTTTTTATATTTTATGATTCGAAAGGAGAAAAACGATGGCAAGAAGATTATTTACTTCAGAGTCTGTAACGGAGGGGCATCCCGATAAAATTTGTGACCAGATATCGGATGCAGTACTCGATGCGATCTATGCCCAGGATCCCAATGCGAGAGTCGCATGTGAAACAGCTGTTACCACCGGTATGGTTCTTGTTATGGGAGAGATATCGACAGAGTGCTATGTCGATATACCGAAGGTTGTAAGAAATACGATACTTGAGATCGGATATGACAGAGCAAAATATGGATTTGACGGTGAGACCTGTGCTGTACTGACGTCGATAGATGAGCAGTCAGGGGATATCGCAATGGGGGTGGACAAGGCACTTGAAGCCAAGACAGGAGAGATGGACGATTCACAGATAGAGGCCATAGGCGCCGGTGATCAGGGAATGATGTTTGGGTATGCCTGCGATGAGACACCTGAGCTGATGCCGATGCCGATCTCTCTGGCCCACAAGCTTACAAAAAGACTGTCTGATGTTCGTAAGCAGGGTATACTGGATTATCTGAGACCTGACGGAAAGTCACAGGTTACGGTGGAATACGATGGAGACAAGCCTGTCAGGGTCGACACTGTTGTCATATCGACACAGCATGGAGATGAGGTGTCACATGATACCATCGAACGCGATATCATCGAATTGGTGATCAAGAAAGTTATACCCCCGGAGCTGCTTGACAGCAAGACAAGATTTTTGGTAAATCCGACAGGCAGGTTTGTTGTAGGGGGTCCCCAGGGTGATTCCGGACTGACCGGCAGAAAAATCATAGTCGATACCTATGGAGGATTCGCAAGACATGGAGGCGGCGCATTCTCCGGCAAGGATCCGACAAAGGTAGACCGTTCTGCTGCCTATGCAGCCCGATATGCAGCAAAAAACATTGTTGCTGCGGGATTGACATCGAGGGTCGAGGTACAGCTGGCATATGCCATCGGAGTTGCCAAACCGGTGTCCGTCCTTATAGATACCTTTGGAACAGGCAAGCTCCCGGAGGATAAGCTGTCACAGCTGGTACAGAAATATTTCGACCTCAGGCCTGCCGCTATAATCAAGGCACTTGATCTAAGAAGGCCTATATACAAGCAGACAGCGGCATATGGACATTTTGGACGCACAGATATAGATCTGCCATGGGAGAAAACTGATAAAGCAGAGCTTTTAAAGGATGCCGCGGGCAGCATCTGATAATGATGGAGCATGATGTATAAAGGGGGGACAGTGGCCTGTCCCCCCTTTTTATAATGAAAAAATCTCTATGATTCCGATCGAACTATAGACATGCATATATAAAACATGAGTAACATCTGCCGGGAGATATGAATATATATGAATAAATGAATCTTAAGAGGCAGCAGCATGCTTATTGATATTATTCGATGCATTATATGCATACTGGCAGTGTATGGGCTTCTTGGCCTGATACTTGGAATATCGGAAATGATACGCTGCAGGATGACCGGACCGCGTCCCAAAGTCAGGGTGGTCCTGTTGGTGAAGGATGCGGAAGAACAGATCGAATACATTGTCAGATATGCAATAAGAAAGGAATATGCGGCCAAGGTGCTGTCAGACAAGAAACTGGTCATTGTGGACATGGACTCCGCTGATAATACATATGTGTTGTTACAAAAGCTGCAAAAAAATTTCCCATGCATCGAGGTGCTTAAAATAAGCGACTCTGAGAGCATCTTTAGTGATTTTTAAAGCCGTGATTCTGGCTTTTCACTCTGGTAAAAGTAATATATACTATATAGTGTAACTAATAACATATGGAAACCGATACCCATTGCGGTATTGGATGGGTAGTCATGAATCTGACAGTTATTGAAGGCGTTATTGAAGACATTATATATAAAAATGATGCAAATGGTTATACTGTCTGTGAGGTATTTGCAAAAAGCAAGATAATCACAGCTGTTGGCTACATGCCATTTTTAAATGAGGGCGAAACGATCAAGGCAAACGGTAAGTGGGTCAGGCATCCGGACTATGGAGACCAGTTCAAGGTCGAGCTTTATGAAAAGATACTGCCCCAGACGGCAGACGGGATAGAGAAGTATCTGGCATCAGGGATAGTGAAGGGAGTAGGGCCTGCCACGGCAGCAAAAATAGTTCAGCGCTTTGGCTCTGAAACACTCGACATCGCAAGCCGGGAGCCCCAGCGTCTATCTGAAATAAAAGGCATAAGCCTGGAAAAGGCTCTAAATATAGGACAAGCTCTCAATGAACAAAAAGGACTGCGGGATGTGGTCATGTTCTTGCAGGAGTATGGTATCAATCCGTCAGTTTGCATAAAGATCCACAAGGCATATGCCGACATGGCAGTTTCCAGGATAAAGGAGAACCCTTACAGGCTGTGCGAGGAAGTATTCGGTATAGGGTTCAAAACAGCTGACAGGATTGCTATGAAGCTTGGCGTGGATCCGGTATCCCGTTTCAGGATAAGAAGCGGGATAAAGTACACTTTGAGTCATGCCGCCTCCAATGGACATACATATCTTCCCGAAACCATGCTCAGGGAGTATTCGGCCCAATTGCTCGGCCTGGCCGACGTTGACATAGAGGATGCTCTGATTTCTCTGGTTTTTGATAAAGCGGTCCAGATCGAGAAAGCCGCCAACACCAGCAATGTTTACCTTTCATCATTTTACAATGCTGAACAGTGGGTGGGCAAAAGGCTGCTGAGTCTGGCAGCGACGCACTTTGATAAAGGCCTGGAGGACCTGGATGAAAGGATAGCAGGATTTGAGGAGGAAGAGGGACTCAGGCTCGATCCGCTGCAGAGGGAAGCTGTCAGGCAGGCTGTTGTCAACGGATTGCTTGTTATCACCGGCGGCCCCGGGACAGGCAAGACAACGATCATTAAGTGCATCATACGTTTGCTGATGGAGGACGGCCACAATATAGCTCTGGCGGCGCCGACAGGGAGAGCTGCAAAAAGGATGTCGGAAGCTACGGGCTTTGAGGCGAAGACGATACACAGGCTGCTTGAAATCGGTTATACAGGGGATGAAAGCGAGCTGATATTTCAAAGGAACGAGGAGAATCATATTGAAGCTGACGTGATAATCATTGACGAAATGTCCATGGTCGACATATTGATCATGAACCACCTGCTCAAGGCGATACCGGCAGGGGCCAGGGTCATACTGGTGGGAGATGCGGATCAGCTGCCGTCGGTGGGAGCGGGCAGTGTGCTGCTGGATATAATAAGCTGCTGCAGCATAAAAACTGTGAAGCTTACTGAAATATTCAGGCAGGCCGGAGAAAGCATGATAATTGTCAATGCGCATAGGATAAATAGGGGAGAGGCGCCCATACTGAATGCAAGGGACAAGGATTTCTTCTTTTTGCAAAGAAATGTGCAGGAGCATATCGTACGCACCATCATCGACCTCTGCTCAAGGAGACTTCCGGACACATACAGCCTCGACCCGCTGAAGGACATACAGGTACTGACCCCTACAAAGAAGGGTCCGGCAGGAGTGATAAACCTGAATATGGAATTGCAGAAGGTTTTGAATCCCCCCGGCACCGGGAAGGCTGAGAAGGCATCAAGAGCCTATGTTTTCAGAGAAGGCGACAGGGTGATGCAGATAAGGAACAATTATTCACTCAGATGGGAACGAGCCGATGATCCAAGGGTGGAAGGGACCGGTGTATTTAACGGCGATATGGGGACCATCGAAAAAATTGATGAAGAAGCAATGAAAATAGAAGTCTTGTTTGACGATGACAGGCTTGCGGTGTATGACTTTAATATTATTGATGAAATCGAACCGTCATTTGCTGTCACAATACATAAAAGTCAGGGTTCTGAGTTCCCCGTAGTGGTTATCCCGGTATTTCCGGGGCCCCAGGTGCTGATGACCAGAAACCTTTTATATACTGCTGTGACCAGGGCAAGGGAAATGGTCGTGCTGGTGGGGTTCGAGGAGTGTCTTTGCGAAATGGTCGGGAACAAACGTGAAACGCTGCGGTTTTCAGGACTGTCTGATAAGCTTAAAGCATTTGCCGAATATGCCGATATATCATAATGAAAGTAGGCTGAAGGTCAGTGAACTTTATTGAACGATTAGTAAATATTGTTTATCCGCCAAAGTGCATTTTTTGCCAGAAGCTATTGGATCACGATGCAGCTCTTCACATATGCAGTGCCTGCTATTTAAAGCTTCCGCTTGTAGAGAACAGGATCCTTAAGACTTCTCTGGATGAGGAAGAGAATTATTGCGACGGTGTTGTGAGCGTATTCGAATATACAGGCATGGTGAAGGAATCGCTGATAAGGTTCAAGTTTTACAACAAGCCCTCTTATTACAGGACCTATGCCAGGCTTTTGGCTGACAAGATCGGTAAGGTCACCGATGTGAAAAACTATCAGATGGTGTTGAGTGTGCCTCTGCATAAACACAAGGAGTTTTCAAGAGGTTACAATCAAGCCCGCCTGATATCAAAAGCCCTCAGCAGGCTGCTGAAAAAGCGCGAATGCTCGTATTTACTCAAAAGGGAAAGGTATACCGAAGCTCAGAGTCTGATGGATAAACAAAAGAGGAACCAGAATGTAAAGGGCGCATTTGCCGTTGTTTCTCCAAATAAGGTAAAGGGCAAGGCCATCCTTTTGGTCGATGATATACTGACAACGGGTTCAACCCTGGAGGAATGCGGCAGAGTGCTCAAGCAGGCAGGAGCTGAAAAGGTCTTTGCCGTGGTTGTTGCTACCGGAAGAAAATGATGCATTAAGTTTTGGGAGGTATTACTATGCCAGATGTGAGAAACTGCAGAAAATGCGGCAAAATTTACAACTATATCGGCGGGGCGCCGCTTTGTCCATCATGCAAAGAACTGGATGAGGCAGATTTCAAGAGAATAAAGGAATATTTGTATGACAACCCCAAGGCCAGTGTGACACAGGTGTCTGTCGATCTTGATGTCAGTGTGGAAAAAATAAAGCGATTCCTGAAGGAAGGAAGGCTTGAGATCGCCGGTGATGACGGGAATCTGATACTGGAGTGCGAAAACTGCGGCAGATCCATCAAAACAGGACGGTACTGTGTTGAATGCGAAAGATCGCTGACATCGTCTCTCAGAAGCGCCGCCAGCCAGTTCAAGAGCGAACTCGAGAGCCAGAGCCAGAACACCGGGAGATCAAATGCATTCGGCATGAGGTATCTGAATAAAAGTTATGAGAAAAAAGATTAATTGCAGTTAATTCAGTATATGGTTTAGCCGATATACTATACAGGAATGAAAATGATGAAGTAAATAAAGGTGAGTGGTCGTTATGAGAATACCGGGCGATATTTCAAAGATAACCGGCGTATACGGTTCACAGAAGAATATAGGAAGGGTGGGGAGGACAGGAGCAGTTGCTTCGAAGAAGGACGTCCTTTCCATATCCAGCGAAGCAAAAGACTTTCAGACAGTTTACAGAGCACTGAAAGAAGTGCCGGATATACGTGCCGACAAGGTCAGAAGTCTTGAGACCAGCATCGGGAGCGGAACGTACAGTGTTAAAGGACGCGATGTGGCCGACAAGGTCATAAAGGGCGGGTTTGATATCAAGGGATGATGCCATTTGGGGAGTTGATAAACTCTCCTTTTTTCCCCAGGCCGATATGACAGGTGGTGGAGCTTTGGATACCGTATCAATCAAAAAACTAATAGATATACTGAACAAGGAATCGACAATATATGAAGGCATCCTGAAGCTGTCCAAAGAGAAGACCGATGTGATAGTCAAGGGCAAGGTAACTGAGCTCGAGGGCATTACAAGAGCTGAACAGACAATGATACTTCAGCTGGGGAAGCTGGAGGAGGAGCGGGAAGCACTTGTGGGTCAGTTAGCCGGACAGTTGGGTGTAAAACCGGAAGACATAACGGTTTCTGAGCTTGAGAAAATCCTTCCGAAGGAACAGTCGAAGGAATTGAACGATTGCAGTAAAAAAATGACGGGATTGATCAATGGTTTGCGCGATACGAATGGAATGAATGCCAAGCTGATAAAGAATTCATTGGATTATATCGATTTTTCGGTCAATATCCTTTCAAATGCCGGATCATCAGGAGATATATACGGAAAATCCGGACAGTCAAATGATGCCAAGAAGCGCAACTTTTTCGATATGAAATTATAGGAGGCAATATGAGTGTCAGTTTTGCCAGTTACGAAATTGCGCGGTCAGGACTTATGGTCAATGAACGCGGACTTTATGTTACCGGCCATAACATTTCAAATGTGAATACTCCAGGCTATGTCAGGCAGCAGGCCATGATCAAAAACGGTCCTGTGGAGACGGTCCTGACACGGGCAGGTCTTGTGCAGCTTGGGCTTGGAGCTGATATACAGGAGATCAGGCAGATCAGGCACACCTTCCTCGACAATATCTACAGACAGGAGAACACTACTCTTGGCTATTGGGAGGCCCGCCAGAAAACCTATATCGACTTGCAGGCAATAATGGCCGAGCCAATGGAATCCGGACTGCAGAATGTTTTGAACCAGTTCTGGGATTCATGGCAGGAGCTTTCCAAGGAGCCTGACAGCCTGACTGTCCGGGCTTTGGTCAGACAGCGAAGCGAAGCGCTGATACAGCAGATAAACCATATGGGTTCACAGCTTGACAGGCTCCAGAATGACCTGAATACTGAGATCATAGTCAGGGTGGATGAGGTAAATGAGATCACCAGAGAAATTGCCAAGCTCAATGTTGCTATCCTGAAGTCCGAGGTGTCCGGTGATACGGCAAGCGACTACAGGGATCAGCGCAATACGCTTATTGACAGGCTCACAAAGCTGATCAAGGTGGACGTAAATGAAATGCAGGACGGCCAGATAGATATAACACTTGGCGGATACTTTATTGTCCAGAAGGGTGTCAGTACAGACCTTTATACAGCGGAACGAAAGTCCGGGGATAACTTCATTGTGGTCAAGCTCGGCGGGACAAACATAGAGGTCCCGATAAAAAGCGGTATAATCAAAGGCCTCATGGAATCCAGAGGTGAGGTTTCCGGTGCAATTGGCAGCCATGAGAATGGAACACCGAACACCAGGGCCGATGTGGTGTTTTATGCGGATACAAGTACAATGAGCCATGACGATGTAGTCGATAGGGCAAACGCATACAGGGCGGAGCTTGAAAGAAGAGGGCTGGATTGTACCGTAACGGTTATCGATGCAGCGTCGGCAGAGGACTTTGCCTCGGTTGTCGGTACAGCGACACTGCGCAGTAATGCAAACAAGTATGCCTTTTTTGTTACGAATGATTCACTGACGGCAGCGCAGTTGAATGACCTGCAGACTGAACTGACCGGTATGGGCATGGATGCATCGGTGATAACCGATACTCCTTCAGACTGGTCGGCCTTGACCGACGCACTGGACGGAGCGGTGTACGATATTGATGATTTTTCGCTGGACCTTGCCGATGATTCCTTTGCTTCATTGATAAGTGGTATGTCATCAGACACGAACATGGATGTCTCAACGAACTTTTCACTGGTGGGAGATTCGCTGAATATAGTTTCGGAAATGAAGAAGCGGCTCAATGCGCTTGTCAATGTGATGTTAAGGGAAATAAACTACATACACAGCAGCGGTATGAATATGAAGGATCCGCCGGAGGCCGGAGAAGAGCTCTTTGTGACGATAAATCCCGGCAGGCTGCTGGAGATGGGAAATATCCGTCTGAATCCGAACCTTGCAGACCTGTCAAACATTGCGGCTTCAAGGACCGGAGCAGCCGGAGACAACACCATCGCCCTTGAGATCGCAAACCTGAGGAACAAGGATCTGATCGTGGACAGCACCGGTATAGTCAGTCTGGACGATTATTATCAGGATATCATACTGCATATGGGAAACAATGGGTCAGACGCCGCGAGGATCGCAGAAAGCCAGAGCAAGCTGGTGGAGTCGGCTGATGCGCAGCGGACCGCCGTAACGGGTGTTTCAATGGATGAGGAAATGACAAATATGATGAAGTACAAATTTGCATATGACGCAGCATCCAGAGTGCTGAATATAATAGATACAATGATGGAGACGATAGTAAACAGACTTGGTACGGTAGGCAGGTGATAATGTATGGCTGAATCATTTTTTGGTTTGAATGTTGCGGTCCGCGGTCTTTTCTCCGCTCAGCGGAGCCTGGATATCGTAAACCACAACCTGAACAATATCAATACGCCGGGCTATTCCAGACAGCAGGCTGTGCAGGTGGCTTCGAGGCCCATGGCGCTTGCCGACGGTACCGGCATGATGGGGACAGGCTCGGATGTCACCGGAGTAAGAAGGATCCGGGATGAGTATCTTGACTTCAAATACTGGAGTGAGAACCTGTCTTATGGTGAATGGAGTGCAAAAAAAGAAGTCCTCTCCGATTTGGAGGTCACGTTCAATGAGCCCTCCAACAGCGGATTTACAACGATAATGAGCGATTTTTTTGATTCGATGCAGGAGCTGGCAAAGGATCCAAGCAGCGGCGCTGTCAGATCACTGGTAAAACAGCGCGGCGTGACACTGACGAAGTATTTCAACAGCCTGGCTACACATCTTGAGGAAATGCAAAAGGATGTAAACTACAGGATACAGACGAAGGTGGAGGAGGTCAATTCACTGGCTGTCCAGATACAGCAGCTCAATAGACAGATATATATAACCGAGCTCGACGGCAATACAGCAAATGACATGAGGGATCAGAGAACAGTATTGGTGGACAGGCTGTCAAAGCTGATAAACATCGAAGCTAACGAAGTAGTGGCGGGATATACGCCGGATGGCAGGGAAGACAGGCATTTTGTCGTTACCATCAGCGGCAAGGCGCTGGTAGATCATTTTTCCATCAGCAAGCTGGCACTGGAGCAAAGGCCGTCGGATCAGAAGGTCAACAGGGAGGACATAGGCAACCTTTATGAAATAAGGTGGGCTGACGGAAACAAGCTAAACATAAAGAGCGGAGAGCTAAAGGGATATCTGGATGTCCGCGATGGCAACGAAGGTATCGTTAACCCCGATAATGGCAGGGTTTCACCGAACTACAAGGGAATCCCCTACTATCAGAAGAAGCTGAATGAATTTGTGCGAATATTCGCACGGGCATTTAATGAAGGATATATAGATTCAAACGGCGACAAGGGATTTGATCCGGATGAGTTCGGTACCGGACATGCAGCAGGATACGGGTATAATTCGACTGATAACGGGATACGATTCTTTACGATGACGGGAGATGGAAGACTGCCGCTTTCGAGTTCGGATTTCCTTGGCGGAGCTACTGATCCCGCCGATATATATGATATATATGAAAATATTACTGCGAAGAATTTTACTGTTGCTTCCGATATACTCGATGACTACAACCTGATAGCTGCATCGGATGCGTCTGGGCAAGCGGGCAACATAGAAGTGCTCAACAAGCTGCTTAGCCTCAGGAGAGATACTGATATGTTTTCGGAGGGAGCGCCGGAGGACTTTATGAAGTCCCTTGTGGCCACATTGGGTATAGATGCACAGCAGGCCGGTAATTACAAGGACAATCAGCAGATCGTCGTGAACCAGATCATAAACA
>JAAYPO010000044.1 GCA_012519745.1 Clostridiaceae bacterium
ATTGAAGGTGAAGCTGCCTGCTATGGGGGTGGCGGTGGCAATGAATTTGTTCGGCCACGGGATAGCACTGTCAGGTGACTTCATCATCCAGGGGGCGCCAAAGCTGACAGCCGACGGTGCCGGCATACCTGTAGGAGAGGTCGTGCAGGCCAGCGTACCGCTTGTGGCCATTATGGGTGTGGTAACAACGGTCACAGCCTTCATTATTATGTTCAGGGATATGAAGAAAAACAAGCTGACCATGCACACCGGCATTGTTCAAAAAACGGACAATACGGGCTGTGCCGAGATACCGGAGAGACACCGGAGACTTCCGCCAAGGCTGAAGACGTTTTTTGCGATCCTTGTCCCAACGCTTTTTGTGACAGATATCATCCTGATGTTCCTGTTCAGACTGCAGGGCGGAGATGCAACGGCGCTGATAGGCGGTACTTCCTTGTTTATACTCATATTGATATCATTTTTTACATATGGAAAAAGGAGCCTTGAAAAAATCACCTCCAGATTCATCGAAGGATTGGAGTTCGGCTTCAAAGTATTTGGACCTGTCATCCCGATAGCAGCCTTCTTTTACCTGGGTGATTCCGGATTTACAGGTGTATTTGGGGATCTGCTGCCGGAAGGCTCAAATGGGCTGGTAAATGATCTTGGAGTAGCACTGGCTCATGCAGCTCCTCTCAATACCGCAGTGGCATCTGTTACCTCGACAGTGGTAGGGGCTATTACAGGTCTGGACGGCTCCGGATTTTCGGGGATTTCCCTTGCCGGGTCTATTGCAAGGCTTTTCTCAACTGCCATAGGTTCGGGAACAGCTACATTGACCGCTCTTGGGCAGGTCGCTGCAATATGGGTAGGGGGAGGGACACTCATACCATGGGCTGTCATCCCGGTGGCTGCAATATGCGGAGTGGATGCATTTGAACTGACCAGGAGGAACATGAAGCCTGTGGTGATAGGTCTTGTCGTGACTACTATCGCTGCGGTTTTCCTGATCTGATCGAAGGCAAGGCTTAAAAGCGCCAACACGAAAAAATTTATATAATCAAAGATTTTTCTTTGAACGATGCGTTATAATTATTGTTGCAATGACAAATGGGAACAAAACCGGACGGAGCAAGACTACGGATGAGAAAACGGGGGCAGAACAAAGGAATGATAAAGAAAAAAGAAAGTGTGCGAAACGAAATCCTCATCGGGGATATCAAGATAGAAATCGAGAGGAAGAAGATAAAGAACCTGCACCTTCGGGTATATCCGCCGGACGGGCGTGTAAAGGTCTCGGCGCCGCTTCGTTTCAGCGAGGATATGATACGTGAGTTTGCCGTATCTAAAATAGACTGGATCAGAAGAAACAGAGACAGGATCAGAAAAAGGGATCCTCAGCTTCCCTGTAAATATACAGACGGCGAATCACACTTCTACAACGGCAGATGTTACAGGCTTGAGCTGATAGAACAGGAGACCAAACCGCATGTAGAGATAGAAGGTGGGACAATAAGGCTCTATGTAAGACCCGGAGCGGATTTGGACAAGCGGAAGGCCGTTATGTACGAGTTTTACAGAGACCGGCTGAAGCAGGTATTGCCCGGTATCGTCGCCAGGTGGGAAAAGGAGATGGGGGTCAGGGTCCGGGAATTCAGGGTCAAGAGTATGAAAACAAAATGGGGCACCTGCAACAGGAAGGCTCAGAGGATATGGATCAATCTCGAGCTTGCAAAGAAGCCCCCGGAATGCCTTGAATATATTGTGGTCCATGAGATGGTGCACTTGCTGGAGAGATACCACAACGATACCTTCTATAGGTATATGGACCGCTTTCTGCCGCAGTGGCGCACATATAAGGACGTGCTGAACAAATGAAAGCTGCGGGGGAACTCACGAATCTTCTATGGCGCGGATGAGCCTGAACAACAAATCGTTCATCGGAGTGGGAATACCGTACTTTTTGCCCAGATCACAGACCGTACCGGAGAATATCTCCACCTCTGTTTTGCGGCCTGCTTCTACGTCCTGCAGCATGGAGGTTTTTCCTTCCGGTGAAAGTGTTGAGATGATCCTGATGTATTCTTGAATATCCTCCTCTGTCAGATGGACACCTGCCTTTTGTGCTATATTTATGACTTCGCGGGATGCATCGGTCATAAGATCCCGGGCATAGCCCTCCCTGGCGAAGCGGCCGTAAGGTGCACGCAGGATGGCGGATATCTGGTTTACTCCAACGTTGAGCATGAATTTCCACCAGAGCTCGCGGAGGATGTCCTGCGGGACTGTGTATGGAAGCTTTACACGGTCGAAATATGCCTTCACCGCTTTTACCTTATCTGACGCCGCCGAGTTGTCCCTGTCACCAAAAACCACTTTTCCTATATTTGAAAAGCTGATATTAGTTCCTTCCCTTACAGCATCGGTTGCGACGCAGAAAGAGTACAGCATTTTGTCCATGCCAAAAACGCCGCCGATCATCTCTTCGCTTGTAATACCGTTCAGCAGAGACAGGATTATGGTATCCGGACCTACCAGAGGACCGATATCCCTTATTGTCTGTTCCAGGTGGTGGTTTTTGACCGCTATCATGATCAGGTCGGCTTTTTCTTCTGTTGAGCCGGGCTTGACATATTTGAACCGGATCTCTTTACCGTTGACGCTGACACCGTTCTTCGTGTAGTTTTCGAACCGGCTGCCTCCCACCAGGACCTTCAGGGTTTCAGGACAGTTTTCCATGATCCTGGAGCCGTATGCTCCCCCGATCGCACCAAGACCGATTATATATACATTCTGGATATCACGCATGTGTAAATCTTCCTTTCTGAATATCTGTTGTCCATCAGTTTTCTTGCCAAAAATAGCTTGATTAAGGATATAAACTTTGCTATTCTTGTTATTGTTACCCGGCAGACGCAATATAGGCCGTGTACTGTATTATGAACAGAATACCGGATTTTTTCGGTTTTGTACATAGACGAACTGATAACGATATCAAAAAGCAGAAGGAGTGTATGAGAAATGGATTATAGAAAAGAGTCCCTGAGACTCCACGGAGAATGGAAGGGCAAGCTGGAGGTAATAAGTACTGTCCCCGTAACCAACAAACAGGAGCTTTCACTGGCATATACACCTGGTGTTGCCGAACCCTGCCTGGCTATACAGAAGGACGTGGATATGTCGTATCAGCTGACCAGAAGGTGGAATCTGGTGGCAGTGGTAACTGACGGGACCGCAGTCCTCGGGCTTGGGGATATAGGGCCTGAGGCAGGAATGCCGGTAATGGAGGGGAAATGCGTACTGTTCAAGACATTCGGAGATGTGGATGCCTTCCCTCTGTGCATACGCTCCAAAAGCGTGGATGAGATCGTACATACGGTGAAGCTGCTTGCCGGCAGCTTTGGCGGCATCAATCTGGAGGATATATCCGCACCCAGGTGCTTTGAGATAGAAAGGCGTCTGAAGGAGGAGTGTGATATCCCGATATTCCACGATGATCAGCATGGAACCGCTGTTGTCACGCTGGCAGCAATGCTGAACGCGCTGAAGCTTGCTAAAAAGGATATCAGTAATATTGAGGTGGTCGTCAATGGTTCCGGTGCTGCAGGCATCGCAGTTACCAGGCTGCTTATGGCAATGGGCCTCAAGAAGGTGATACTGTGCGATACAAAGGGAGCGATATACGAGGGCAGGGACAACCTGAATGCCGAGAAAGCAGAGATGGCGAAGATATCGAACTTTGAGAAGAAGAAGGGTCTGCTCAAGGATGTTGTCGTTGGTGCAGACGTATTCATAGGCTTATCTGCAGCAGGTATGCTGACTAAAGAGATGGTAAAGACTATGGCAAAGGACCCTGTCATATTCGCCATGGCCAACCCGACACCTGAAATAATGCCCGATGAGGCAAAGGAGGCCGGTGCGAGTGTTATCGGAACGGGACGTTCCGACTTCCCGAACCAGATCAACAATGTGCTGGCATTTCCCGGTATTTTCAGAGGCGCACTGGATGTCAGAGCAAGTGATATAAACGACGAGATGAAGATCGCAGCTGCGAAGGCTATTGCAAGCCTTATATCAGATGACGAACTGAATCCGGAATATGTGATACCTGCTCCCTTTGATCCAAGAGTTGCAAGCTGTGTTGCAAAGGCTGTAGCCGAAGCGGCTGTCAGGACCGGTGTAAACAGGAAATAAATAAGATCAAATAGAATATAAACCGGTGTCTATTTATGATTCCGGAGCTTTCAGGTGCGGCAGGGCGCCCTGTGAAAGTAAAATTTATCCGACCCATCATCTTTCCGATGTATTTGAAATTTTACTTGAATCAGGGCACCCTGCCGCACTCGCTCAGGAGGAAAGATATGCGGGACATGACGTATCCGGAGGGAGAGATAACCTAATGACCGTATTGTTGATCATAATTTATGCGGCATTCATAAGCCTGGGCCTTCCCGATTCACTGCTGGGAAGTGCCTGGCCTGCAATGCGGGCCGGATTTGATGCGCCGGTTGCCGTTGCAGGATACCTTTCAATGACAATATGTGCCGGGACGATAGTATCCAGCTTTTTATCGGGCAGGATACTGGCCAGGTACAAAACCGGAGCGGTGACAGTGGTAAGTGTAGCGATGACTGCGGCTGCGCTTTTTGGTTTTTCCCTTGCTCCATCAGTCTGGAGCATGTTCCTGCTGGCAATCCCGCTGGGATTGGGAGCGGGCAGTGTCGATGCCAGTCTCAACAATTTCGTAGCGCTTCATTATGAATCCAGACATATGAACTGGCTCCATTGCTTTTGGGGTATAGGCGCCACGATAGGACCGATGATCATGGCATTGAATATCGATACCGGGAGCGGCTGGAGGGCAGGCTACCTTACAGTGGCCATCATACAGAGCATACTGGTGATCGTTCTGTTTTCCACCCTTGGCTTGTGGAAGAACGGTACTGCCGGCAGACCGACGGAGAATACCGGGGCCAGATTCATAAGCAACAGGCAGGCAATTGGGCTGCCCAATGCAAAGCTTGCAATGCTTGGCTTTATTTTCTTTTCAGCTACCGAAACAACGACGGGACTATGGGCCAGCAGCTACCTGTCAGTCTGCCACGGGTTCACCGAAGCGGCAGCAGCTACTGTCGCATCCTGCTTTTATGGAGGGATCACAGCGGGAAGGCTGATAGCCGGATTTGTCTCCATCAAGGTAAAAAGCTCGGACCTTATACGCTGGGGGCAGCTCATTTGTGTAGCAGG
Source organism: Clostridiaceae bacterium (assembly GCA_012519745.1). Classification (GTDB taxonomy): domain Bacteria; phylum Bacillota; class Clostridia; order Acetivibrionales; family DTU013; genus DTU013. The sequence continues at coordinate 5,230 of JAAYPO010000044.1, forward strand.
AGCTCTGCTCATTCTTCTTCCGCTGTCTGCCGGTTTTGCCGTTGCAGGTATAATAATGATCGGGCTCGGTACTGCGCCTGTTTTTCCTGCCATGCTCCATGAAACTCCCAACCGGTTTGGAAAGGATATTTCTCAGGCATTGGTGGGGATCGAGATGGGTACTGCATATATCGGTGCCCTTATTGCACCGATGCTGCTGGGCCAGCTGGTTCCTTTGGCCGGCATGGGCCTGTACCCGTATTTTCTGCTTGTATGCATACTGATCATGCTGTCTTCGTCTGAACTGCTGCAGCACAGGATATCAAAGCAACATCAGTCCGTTAATTGAACCTATTTTGCGATATATGATATTAATGGAGCAGAGATGTCATAATATGAACAAAGGAATAAGGGGAAAGCTATTGACTTTCCCCTTAACTGTATTTGCCGTTACCTATTGCCGAGGAGGAAGCAAATACAGCTTCTTTACAATATTTCCTGTAATATATTTATTGTTGTTGTAAACCGCAGTAACGCTGAAGTAGTACTCGACTCCGTCAGTCAGCCTGGAAAAATCTCCGTTTGTGTATTCGGTATCGTCGTCAAGTATGACCGAAACCGTGTCTTTGCCATATACACCATAGTAACCGTTGGCCGGGTATGCAGGGGACTGGTTGTTCTGTGAGATGACCACCCTGTATTCCGTGAGCTCGGGAGAATCGATCTTATTCCATTTTACAACCAGGCTGCCATCTTCATACTCCGCTTTGACGACCGGTGCCTTGAACAGCTCCGGATCGTCCGGACCCTCGTATTTTCTAAACACTGTGCCGCCTGCTATGTTCCTGTCTTTATAGACGGCAGTGACGCTGAAGTAATAAGACTCGCCGGCAATAAAGTATTTGCCGAAATCACCGCCATTGTACGGGACGCTGTTGTCAATGACTGCATAGTCTCTGTTTTTGTCGGTTATCCATAGCAGATGGCCATTCTCCGGGTAAGAGGGAGTCGAGTCTTTTTTGGATGCAACGACCCTGTAGCCCTGTAAATTGGGTGAGTCTATCTTGTTCCACCTGATAATGAGCTTGCCGTTTTCAACCTCGGAGGTGACGACGGGAGCCTGATAGGATTCAGGGTTGTCAGTGCCGTTATACCGTACCCTGACGGTATTGCCGGCTACGTTTTTGTCTTTGTATACAGCTGTCACACTGAAGTAGTATCTCTGGCCTTTTGTGAAATACTTGCCGAAATCACCATTGTTGTATGGCGTGGAATTGTCCACCACCGCATAGTTTTTGTTTTTGTCGGTTATCCAGTACAGATATCCATTCTCGGGGTATGAGGGTGTCGAATCGTCTTTTGAGGCAACTACCTTATAGCCCTGCAGATTGGAGGAGTCTATCTTATCCCATCTGACGACCAGCCTTCCGTTTTCTTCAGAAACGGTGACCTTGGGTGCAATATATGCCTCGGGGCTTTGCTTACCTTCATAGGTAAACTGTATCCCCTTGCTTGTAACCACCTTGTCTTTGTAAACTGCGGACAAACTGATATAGTATTGCTGGCCTTTTACCAGATACTTGCCGAAATCACCGTTGTTGTATTTGCTGCTGTTGTCAATGAAGGCATAGTTTTTATTTTTGTCTGTGATGTAATACAGATGGCCCTTGCCAGGGTACTTGGGGTTGGGATCATATTTGGAGATAGTGACTGCATATGCCTTCAATTCATTGGAGGTGATTTTGTTCCATCTGACTATATGGGTGTTGTTTTCAAACGAGATGGACATCTCCGGTGCAGTGTACAGTGTCGGATCCTCAGGACCGTTGTATGTCTTTCTCTCCGTATTGCCCGGAACGTTTTTGTCCTTGTACACTGCTGTGACACTGATATAATACTTCTCACCTTTTTTGAGATATTTGCCGAAGTCGCTGCTGCCATTGTACGGTGTGCTGTTGTCTATATTGACAGAAGTCTTGTTTTTATCTGTGATGTAGATCAGATAGCCATTGTCGGGGTATGCCGGTGTTGAGTCGTTCTTTGATATTACCACTGCATAAGCCTTCAATTTGTCTGAGTTTATTTTGTTCCATTTCACAACGAGCTTGTTGCTTTCGGATGATACTGTTATTGCCGGCGCTTTGTACTCGTCGTCGTATGTGACCTTGGTCTCGTCATATGTTATTTTCTCTTCGTTGTTTTTAAATGCTTTATAAAGCAGAGTAGCGGCTTCTGCTCTGGTCAGCTGGCCCTGCGGCTTGAACAGGCTGCTCCCCTTCTCCGTATAGCCTGTGATAAGACCATGTTTGACTGAAAGCGCTACATGATTCCTCAGATTCGGCGATATCTGGCCATGATCTGCGAACTTTTTCAGTATGGTCTCATCGTCGGATTTGTATGTGTACCCCAGCGCATTGACCAGTGCGACCGCCATATCCTCCCTGACAGCAGGCTGGTCCGGATAATAATTTTCGCCTGCTGCTGATTTGAAGCCTGTCAGATATCTTTTTGCCGATTCAACATATTGATATTCCCAGTCATTCTTTTTTACGTCCTGAAAGGACGGACTTGAGGGAGAGGACAACGGGAGCTTGAGTGTCAGTACCATCATCTTTGCGAACTGTGCTCTCGTGACGATGCCCGATGGGTCGAATCTGTTGTTGCCCACTCCTTCTATGATCTTGTTCTGGAGCATCCACATTATCTGCTCGTATGCCCAGTGCGACTCCTTTACGTCTGTGAACCAGTATTTATCGTTAGCTGCATATGCTGAGGAGGCAATCGAGAAAATCAGCATTATGCACAAGATGAGTGAAATGATCCTGTTTGGCGTTTTCATACCATGATCTCCTTCCAATATAAACATGTGTCTCTATTAATTATAGTATCACATATCTGTACTGGAAATTGATTACAATATAGTGAAGTTTAATTAACAATAATGTTACAAACAGCCAAAATACGCGCCTATCGGCCCTGGTCTATTTCCACATCCACATTGAAGCCGGGCAGAAGGAAATCGTCAGCGTTGTCCAGCTTTATCCGGACTGCCACCTGGGTCTCTCCGTTCTGGTAAACGGCTCTGCCCGGTATATATGAAACGCTGCCGGTGTAGGATCTGGTCTTGTCGGCCACAGGGGTCACTGTTGCCGATGAGCCGATTTTAATATCCTTGATGAATTCCTCCGGTATATTTGCTTCTATTTCAAGACTGTCGGCATCCATTATGCTCAGAAGCTTCATCTGGGGACCTGCTGCATCTCCCTCGGAATATCCTATATCATATACGATGCCGTTATTAACATCGCAAACAACATCAGAGCCCTTCAGGAAGGGTTTGTCAAATTTTGCCCGCAGCAGCTTCAGGTCAGCTTCCAGTACGGACGCTTCCAGGCTTTGCTGTTCATTTTCTCTGCCCTTGCTGTTTTTAAGACTGTTTATTGCATAGGTGATATCCTGTACAGCCTTTTTATCACTGTCAACGATCCTTCTGAAGCTGTCGAGCTCACTTTGGGATATGCTGCCTGTGGTATAAAGCTGCTCCTTTGTTTTTAGCTCCTCTGAAGACTTGCTGTATATGTCTTTTGCACTTTTCAGGTCGTTTTGCAGCTTGCTCAGATCATTGCCTTCAAGAAGCCTTTCCATATTGTTTTTTGATGCGGCAAGATACAGCTCCTTTTCTGTGATCGTGTTTTCCATTTCCATAATGTCCAGCGTCACGAGAGGCTGACCCGATCGGACACGCTGACCTTCCTTAACGTGTATCCTTTCAACATTCGCCTGGAAATCCAGTGTTATATTTTTCACCTCAGTGGGGATCACTGTCCCAAAGGCCTCGATTGTCTGGCGGGTATCTTCTGTTTGTGTTGATGCCGCAGGAGTCATTTCTTCCTCGGACTGACCGCATGCGGCTGCGGTACATGATATCGCTATTGCCAGTAATAAAGTAATCATCTTTTTCATATTGCCTCACTCACCCTTCCGTCTCTTACATGTATTATTCTCCGGCCATAATCGGCCGCTTCTTTTGAATGGGTCACCTGGATGATCGTTTTGCCGTTTTCACGGTTTATTTTTGCCAGCAGCTCCATTATCTCCGTTCCTGTTTTTGTATCAAGGTTGCCTATGGGCTCGTCGGCAAGGATGATATCGGGCTGGTTTATCAGCGCTCTGGCTATTGCTACACGCTGCTGCTGTCCGCCTGACAGCTCCCGGGGAGTATGGCGGCGCCTGTCTGCCAGTCCGACAGTCTCGAGGATATCATCGAGAGCCTTTCTGTATTCCCTGGGCTTTTTCCCGTCCAGCAGGACGGGGAGCATGATGTTTTCCTCAACATTCAGGTTGGGGATGAGGTTGTAAAACTGGAATATGAACCCCATTTCCCGGCGCCGCAGCTTGCTTTCCTGATCATCGTTCATACCGTCGAGCTCCCGGCCCTTGATCCTGATCCTGCCCGAGGAGGGCTTGTCAAGACCGCCTATCAGGTACAGAAGAGTGCTTTTGCCTGAACCCGATGGTCCCATGATGGAGACGAATTCGCCTTCATCTATCCGAAGGTTGATGTCTTTGAGCACCTCGACTTCGACCCTGCCCATCCAATATGATTTGTTCAGGCTGACAGACTCGATAATTGGCGGCATTTCGGAAGCCGCGTCCGCATTTTTCATTGGGTTGTCATTCATATTTCAACGCTCCTGCCAAATTGATTTTTGCCGATTTGAGCATCGGACTTACAGATGCGATCAATGTGATCACAGTTCCTATTATGAAAGAACCGAGTATGGTCGACGGATCATACAGTATCGGAACACCCATGCCCAAAGCCTTCATGAGATGGGGCACGGCATATGTCATCATCAGCCCGGCAGCTATTCCTGAGAGCCCTCCGATAATGCCCCCGGTCATCGATTCGGCAAACAGCATTGCTATGATCTGCCTCCTGCTCATGCCTACCGATCTGTACATTGCCAGTGAACGCTTGCGTTTGAGGAAGCTGATCACATAATTGTTGATTATGCCGAAAATCCCTATAATAAGCGTAAGGTATGCAAAGGCCTCCATTGCATTGAAAATACTGCTGTTCACTTCATAATTCTCTGCTTCCAGGTCTGCTATCGTTATCACGTACTGGGATCTCCTCACGTATTTTTTGCGGAGATTTTCCGCTGTGACAGCAGGATCCTTGTTTGTTTTGATGAATATTTCATCAAAATTGCTTTTGCCTGTATCCAGCCTGAAATACTTGTCAGAAATGATGGCGATGCTGCCGTTATTGAGCATCGTATCCTGAAAGGCTGCTATCTTGTATGTGACCTCCTTGCCATTGAGAACTAATGTGATGCTGTCTCCCTCGTTGACGCTGAATTTGTCTCTGAGGCCGGTGGACATTATCATTGCTCTCTCATTGTCCAGAGAATCAAGAAGAGCCTGTTGGTCGGAGACATTCACCAGATCCATATCGAAGAAATCCGGGAATTTCAATGTGTTGATGCCGTAAATGCCCCCAGCTTATAATCACTCCCCGCCACATCAACTCCATACAGTGTATAGTTGGGGCATACCCGCTCAACACCATCGACTGCAAGCAGTGATTGCTCGAATGACCTGTCGGCCCCGTAATCTACCATATAAATATCAAAATCGGTATTTCTGGTGTAAAAGCTGGCTGCCTCATACAACACACTGTCACTGATCGTGGTGATAGTTATCAGACTTGATATCGCTATGGTCAACAATGCGATATTATTCAGTATGCTCTTGTTCTCCCTTAGATTTTTTGCCGCAAGGGAGCCTACATTTCCAAACAGTATGGAGTAAACCTTCTCAAAAATCAGCAGAGATCCTGATATAATGGCAGGCAGCAGCAGAATGACCGCTGATATGGATGACATCATGCTGACAGTATCAAAAACAAGAGCAAGCTCGTCTGTTGATATCAAAGGGAGGACTATCCATAATATAAGAAGCAATATACCGGCAATATATCTGCCTCTTTTACTCTTTGCGTTCTTGTCAGTCGAATTTAGTATGATATCCTTGACCGGTATCTTGGAAACCCTGATGATGGGGAGGATCGAGCTAACCAGTGATATGACCACAGCAAGGATGAAAGCTGAAACCATCTGGAATGGAGAGTATTCCATAGATATTTCGTATCCGGCCATATAGGACGGTGTGATAAGTGAGGTGATTAGGTAAAGTACTCCAAGACCCAGCATACAGCCTGCGGCGCCGCCTATGATACCGTAGAGCAGACTTTCTGCCAGCAGGATCAGATCGGTGGAGCGCCTGGCAGCACCGATGCTCCTGAAGGTCCCGATAATAGGAAGGCGTTCCAGAGTGATGACCTTAAAGGAAGTATATATTATGAATATGCTCATGAAGGCGACGATGACTGTCATCATCATAAAGCCTGCGGACATCGATGCAAAGCTGTTTTTTATATCCTCCATGGGAATCGGCTCTTCTACGGCGTACTGTTTGTAGATATCCCTCAGCTCGGTGATGGCTCCCCTGATGTCGACACCCTCCCTGAGCTTGACAAATGTCATGTTTGAGAGATTTGTGCCTCCGAGTATGGACGAAAGCGTTTGCCGCGGCACCAGCATGTTCAAAGTACCGCCGGTTTCAGTGAAAAACCCCTCCTTATGTGCAACGGCACATATTTTGAATCTGTGCTTTTCATTATTGATCTCCAGGTCAAGGCTGTCGCCTTTGCCCAGCCCATAGGTGTCTGCCGCATCCTTGCTGATGATCACGCTTTTGCCGGCGAACCCGGCAACATCATTGCCATCGGATGTATAGAAGGGACACATTGTGTCCATATCTTCGAGGGTGCTGCCTCTCAGACTGACACCGACTGTTTTGTTTCTCTCCGGGCTGAGGTAGGCGGAGGCCTGCAGGGTCGGGATAATGTATTCTGCTTTATGTAGGAATTCTTCGCTCCCTGTTCTGGGAAGGTAATGCCGGGGAGAGTTTTCATCGGGATATATGATCAGATCTGCCGAACCAAAAAATTGCTTGATGTCGGCCACAAACATATTTGAAACATTGTCTGTTATAGCTTGTGATGCAAAGAAAAGAGCGCTGGACAGCATTATAGAGAATAATATTAAAAATGTACGTAATTTTTTTTCGAATATACTTCGTACCAGAAATTTTACTATTATACCCACTGATTTACCTGTCCTTTCCAACTGTGATACAACGGATAATACGATATATGAATACGCGTGTCTGATGATTTGCCGATGTATTTTTCATAGACATCCGTTGCTGAGGACATCAGATGAGGGGGTAAAAACGCATCAATGACGTGCTGGCGCACTTTTGACAGCCTGGTCATTTTGCCGGCTGCAGAAAAAAACCGCTCCTTGTATTTATACAGGAGCGGTAAGGATTTTTGCAGGTTTTTTGATCGATCATCGGTGTTGATGCCTCAGGATCAATATTTCAATTCCATCCCGGTGCCGGTCACTTCAAAGGAGGCCTTCTGTACCGGGGTGCCCGTCAGCTTTTGGCTTCTGTCATCCGGCTGGCTGCCGCCGAGGTATACTTCAAAGACTCCCGGCTCCAGCAGTGCCTTGCCGTCATTGTCTATCAGTGCCATCTGGCGGGGAGTGAGGGTGAAGCTGACTTCCTTCTCATCGCCCGGCTCAAGGAAGATCTTACTGATGCCGCTGAGCTGCCATCTGGGAACTTCCACGCTGGCCTCTACATCCCTGAGATAAAGCTGGACAGTTTCCTCTGAGGCAGCACTGCCGATGTTGCGGACTTTGACGCTGCAGTTTACAGGTTCGCCGGCCTGTACCTGATCTGTTACAGTGATGCCGCTGTACTCGAACTTTGTATAGCTCAATCCGTAGCCGAATGGATAGAGTGCTTCATTTTCCATGTATTTGTAGGTCCTGTTTTTCATAGAGTAATCGCAGAAGTCGGGCAGTTCCTCGGTGGTGGCATAGAATGTGACCGGCAGCCTTCCCGAAGGGCTGTATTCACCAAAAAGCACGGATGCCACTGCTTCTCCGCCTCTTCCCCCCGGGTACCAGGCCTGAAGTATCGCAGGGATATGTTCAGCAGCCCATTTTACAGCCAGTGCACTGCCTGACATCAATACCAGTACGACAGGCTTGCCTGTGGCATATATCTTCTCCAGCAATTCCTGCTGGAGTCCCGGCAGATCCAGGTTGGGCTTGTCGCCGCCGGCAAATTCATTGGAGGTATCTCCTTCTTCACCTTCAAGTGTCGCGTCAAGTCCAAGACACATTATCACCACATCTGACCTTTCGGCTATAGCCAGTGCTTCGCCAAACTGATCTTTGGGCTGTGTAAGGAAGGAGGATTTTTCTTTGTAGAGGTGGCAGCCTGTCGAGTAATACACCCTTGTATCCGGCCCGACAGCCGCCCTTATGCCGTCAAGGACGGTGACATATCTGTCAGGAGTGCCGTTGTAGTTGCCAAGCAGGGCTTCCCTGCTGTCGGCGTTAGGGCCGATCACGGCTATGGAGCTCAGCTTGCTTTTGTCAAGGGGCAGAAGACTTCCTTCATTTTTCAGCAATACCATGGTCTTTTTTGCGACTTCTGCCGAGAAATCGCTGTGCTCCGGGCAGCTATTGAGTTCGTATGGCGTGTCGCTGAAGGGCACATGCTCCGGAGCATCGAACATGCCCAGCTTCATCCTTGTAACGAATAGCCTTGTTACAGCCAAATCGATATCTTCCTCGCTGACCAGACCCTCCTTGTGGGCTATCAGCAGATTTGCATATAAATTGCCGCAGTTGACATCGCAGCCATTTTTCAGAGCCATTGCCACAGACTCTGGAGCAGTCTTTGTTACCATATGACCTTCGTGGAAATCCTTGATGGCCCAGCAATCCGAGGTAACATGTCCTTTGAAGCCCCATTCGTCACGCAAAATGTCCTGGAGCAGAGTCTTGCTTCCGCAGCAGGGCTCTCCGTTTGTCCTGTTGTACGCGCCCATGACAGACTCCACATCAGCCTCCTGTACCAATTCCTTAAACGCCGGCAGATACGTTTCACGCATATCCTTCTGGGATGCCGCTGCGTTAAAGCTATGCCTTTCACTTTCAGGGCCGCTGTGGACGGCAAAGTGCTTGGCACAGGCTGCGGCTTTCAGATATTTCTTGTCATCGCCCTGGATACCCTTTACAAAGGCAACCCCAAGTCTGCCGGTCAGATACGGATCCTCCCCGTAGGTCTCATGGCCCCGTCCCCATCTGGGATCCCTGAATATGTTTATGTTTGGCGACCAGAATGTCAGCCCCTTATATATGTCGTGATCGCCCTTTCTGACGTTCTCATGATATTTTGCCCTGCCTTCGGTGGAGATGACATCGGCGACCTTGTATATGAGATCCTCATCAAAAGCGGCCGCCATGCCTATGGCCTGCGGGAACACAGTGGCCACTCCGGCCCGTGCCACACCGTGGAGTGCTTCGTTCCACCAGTTATACGCCGGGATGCCCAGCCTGGGGATCGCCGGCGCTGCATGGAGCATCTGCGTCACCTTTTCCTCCAGCGTCATACGTGATACCAGGTCCTTTGCACGCTCTTCAAAACTAAGGCTTTCATCCAGATATGCCGGTTTTTTGTCCATTATCGACTGCCTCCTTTTCAATGGAATGATGTATATGATTATTCTGAAATACTTTCTCATATTGATACTACCCGTTTTCTGCCGGAAAGTCACTTCTTTTTTGCCGTAATTTGGCCACTTTTTGTCTGGGAGGTAAGAAAGGTCTTGACAGCCGTGGGTTTTTTGAATTACCCTGTTTATACTTGTACAATTCCTGAAAGGTGGAATACAGATGCCGATTAGAATACCGGACAGCTTACCGGCAGCAGGGGTCCTGGCCGGAGAGAATATATTCATAATGACCGAGGAAAGGGCCGAAAGGCAGGATATCAGGCCGTTGAGCATCGTGCTGCTCAACCTTATGCCGACAAAGATAGCTACCGAGACCCAATTGCTCCGTCTGATAGGCAATACTCCGCTGCAGGTGGATGTTACCTTCCTGCACCCTGAGACACATAAATCAAAGAATACCCCCCAGGAGCATCTGCTGAAGTTTTACAACACATTCAGTGAGATCAGGCACAATAAATACGACGGACTTATCATAACCGGCGCTCCTGTGGAACAGATGCCCTTTGATGAGGTGAACTACTGGGACGAGCTGAAGGAGATAATGGACTGGAGTCTTCACAATGTTTATTCGACCTTCCACATATGCTGGGGAGCCCAGGCCGGCCTTTACCATCATTACGGGATCGATAAGCATCCTATCGACAAGAAGCTCTCAGGCGTGTTTGAGCACAGGGTGGTCAAGCAAAACGTGATGCTGCTGCGGGGATTCGACGAGAGATTTTACGCCCCTCATTCAAGGCATACTGAAATAAGGAAAGAAGATATAGAAAAGGTACCGGGCCTGCAGATACTTTCGGAGTCCGATGAAGCGGGGGTATATATCGTGACCGCGATGAAGGGCAGACAGGTATTTGTGACGGGACATTCCGAGTATGATCCTTTGACTTTGAAGTGCGAATATGACAGGGATGTGGGGAAGGGTCTTGAACCGCTGGTACCAAAGAATTATTTCCCGGAGGATGACCCGGACAGACCTCCCGTCGTCAGGTGGAGAGCCCACGCCAACCTGCTGTATGCAAACTGGCTCAACTATTATGTATATCAGGAGACGCCGTTTGACCTGAATGAACTGAAGTAGCATATCCGGAAAATAATGCAGGTATGAGTAAAATTCAAAGGACAGTAACAAGGGAGCAGCTGCACCGGAAAACCAGTGTACTGCTCCCTGTATATGTTGTGATGAATACATCAAAAACAAGCATTACTTTCTATTCATGAGTAATGATCCGGCATTATCATTCAGCACTTCCACCGGACGGTACGGATACTCAGAACCTTGTCTTATCCGTTTATTTTTGCTCCTGTGGATCCAACCATGGTCCTTCTCAATACAAGATAGCCCAAGCCGCCGAAAATGAGCAATCTGAACAATGAATACCAGTTGAGGTAGTGCAGTCTGCCAAAAATAGCGATCAGCACATTGATAAAGCAAATACCGCCGTAGCTGAACAATCCTATATACAGGAATTGTTCCTTAAGATTTGCATATGTGAGCAGCAGACCGACAATAAATGCCCAATATGACAGAGCACTCAAAAAGGATCCTATTGAAATGCCAAGGATATCATTCAAAAGAATCAGGGCAAGTCCCACGAACATGACGATAATGTCAAGAGGCAGCAGCATCTTGAAAAATTTGTTTGAGTCAAAGAAGCTTTTAAGCTCATTGCTTATGTTCTGGTATGTATTCATTGAAATCCCCCTTTGATATGATTGAATTATTAATCCATAATATATTATATTGGATTGTTCAATAATTAGCAATTATATTATATAATTACATGAGTAGAAAATTAAGCTTCGGGAGGAATATGCAGCAATGAAATATGGATATTTCGATGAGGGCGCCAGGGAATATGTCGTTACCAGGCCGGATACCCCGACTCCGTGGATCAACTACATAGGCAGCGGGAAATATGGAGGAATAGTATCGAATACAGGCGGGGGGTACAGCTTCCACAAGGATCCTCAGAACAGAAGGATAACCAGGTACCGCTATAACAGCATACCGATGGACAGGCCCGGCAGATACATATATATCAGGGATGCTGCAACGGGAGAATACTGGAACCCCGGTTTCCAGCCGTCGGCAAGAAAGCTGGACAGCTACAGCTGCAGGCATGGCATGGGATATACCGTGCTGGAAGGCGAATATAAAGGTGTAGCGGCTGAAGTGACTTACTTTGTACCGGATGACAGAGATTTTGAAATATGGCTGCTCAGGGTAGAAAACCTGACCAGTGTGTCAAAAAAGCTCCAGATATTCAGCTACGCGGAGTTTTGCTTCTGGGATGCCATAATGGACCAGCAGAATGTTGACTGGGTACAGCAGATCAACCAGTGCCGCTTCGATAATGGAATCATTACATGGCACCCGCATTATATCAGCAGCAACGCATCATTCTTTGCTGCCGGCGCGGAAGTTTCCAGTTACGACACGAATCTGGAGACCTTTATCGGGAAATATCGTTCTGAGGCAAATCCTATAGCGGTAGAGCAGGGTGCATGCTCCAACTCCACATCCTACAGGACCAATGGGGTGGGTGCTTTCTGCAATGAGACACACCTGGAAGGCGGACAGACCGCAGAGATAGTATTTATATTGGGTTATACGGAAAACAGATCGGATATAAGAAAAGAGATAGAGGCATACCTGGATCCCCGTGAAGCCGGACAAGCTCTTGAAAGGCTCAAAAAATACTGGGAAGGCTATATCGGAAAGCTGCGTGTCGATACACCGGACCGGGACATGAACCTTTTTGTGAACATGTGGAACCAGTACCAGTGCAAGACCACATTCAACTGGTCCAGATTTGTTTCGCTGTATCAGCTTGGCCTGGGGAGAGGCATGGGCATCAGAGACAGTGCTCAGGACACACTGGGTGTGATGCACACCATACCGGATCAGGCAAAAGATCTGATAGTCAAGCTATTGCAGTGTCAGTATACAGACGGCCGGGCGTACCACCTGTTTTTCCCGCTGACCGGGGAGGGAGGAGTCGGAGACGCTCCGGTCAAAAAATTCGACTGGTACTCAGATGACCATCTCTGGCTGATACTTGCCGTGAACGCGTATGTCAAAGAGACAGGAGACTTTGGGTTCCTGGACCGGGAGGTACCGTACAACGACAAAAAGACCACTGCAACTGTATGGGAGCATCTTATAAAGGCGCTGGAGTTCACCGACACCTGGAAGGGGCCTCATGGTATCGCACTGGCAGGGCGTGCCGACTGGAATGATACACTGAATCTGGACACTGGCAAGGGTGTTGCCGAGAGCGTTTTCACATCGATGCTTTTCTGCAGGGCAGCCATAGAGATGACTGAGCTCTCCGGCTTTCTCGGCAGAAAGGATGATGAGTCCAGATTTGACGATATGTATGTGCGGATGAAGAATGCCGTCAATGAGACCTGCTGGGACGGCGAATGGTACGTAAGAGCCTTCGATGATGAGAGCAGGCCGCTGGGTTCGAAGGAAAACACCTTTGGCAGGATATTCATCAATTCCCAGTCCTGGGCGGTGCTTGGCAAGGTCAGTGACGATGAACGCACCCGCAAATGCCTGGATTCCATAAACAAACACCTCAATTCGAAATATGGGATAGTGGCTATGTATCCGGCCTACACACAGCATGACGATACAAAGGGCGGCATAACCACCTATCCTCCCGGAGCAAAGGAAAACGGCGGTATATTCCTGCATACGAATCCATGGGTGATGATAGCGGAGATAATGGAGGGCAATGGAGAAAGAGCATTCGAATACTACAAGCAGATCCTGCCCGCAAGACGAAACAACGATGCGGACCTCCTGGAAGTGGAGCCATATGTATACCCTCAGAACATCCTGGGCAAGGAGCATCCCCAGTTCGGGATCGGCAGGAATTCATGGCTCAGCGGAACTGCAGCCTGGAACATGGTAGCCTCCAGCCAGTACATACTTGGCATAAGGCCGGGATATGACTCTCTTGTGGTGGATCCCTGTATCCCATCCTCCTGGGACGGATTCAGAGCTGTGAGGGAGTTCCGTGGAGCGGTATACGATATTGAGGTCAAAAATCCCGCGCATGTTTGCAGCGGTGTAAAGAAAATAACCCTGAACGGAGCTGCTGTTGACAGTATCCCTGTCCAGCCTGAGGGGACCAAAGCATATATCGTAGTAGAGCTGGGCTGACGAGGATCAGGGCAGCACAGTATCCATCATGGCCGACCGGAAACAATGATGGGCAAACGGTGTTTGCGTTTTTGGCGCAAATTTAGCAGATAAAGCTAAAAAAATAGCGAAATGGCTTGATTAGTTGACTTCTGTGTAATATAATGTAAATGTTTGGTTTACTAGCAAATGCTAGTTTGCCAAAATACAAGTATATACTGCGTCAGCAGAGATTACTAAACTTTCTAAAGCGAGGGAACCATAATGTTCGAAGACAAAACGTTAGTATGCAAGGATTGTGGGCAGGAATTCGTATTTACTGCAGGTGAGCAGGAGTTTTATGCAGCCAGGGGTTTCCAGAACGAACCCGGCAGATGCAAAGAGTGCAGATCAGCAAGGAAGTCCCAGTACGGCAGAGATGGTGGCAAAAGAGAGATGTTTGACGCAGTCTGCGCACAGTGTGGCAAAGAAACTCAGGTTCCTTTCAAGCCGCGTCTGGACAAACCGGTCTATTGCAGCGAGTGCTTTTCAAATCGTTGATCCGGAATAAATAATTAATATTTATACAAGCAGATCCTCCGCCCTGTGTATAACTTATGCAGGGCTAGATTTGCATGTGCCTGCAAGCCGCATTTTGATTGTGGTGCGGGCATTTTTTATCCACATGGAAAGACTGTGTTCCGCGAACTTTTCCGCAGAACTTTCCACAGCTTGTAAGTGCATGATTAATGGTTATTCACAGGTTTATCAACATTATCCACAGGCAAATATACACAAAACGCATGTTTTGTGTATATTTTTCGAACAATCCACAGGATGCCGAATACATGCAGTTTTTCAACGATTTGCTGAAAGATGTATATTTTTTAAAAAATATAGCGATAATTTTGGAAGGATTTATATGGACTGTTGTTGAATACAAATATATGTCTTTTGAATAAGTATTTAGCGTGTGGGACAAAAACAGACCGGAATTGTTCGGATCCCGGGTACGTCATGTCAATACTAAATGGAAAGGGGCAATGATTATGAAGTTTAAGATCACAGGCAAGAATTTTGATGTAACAGATGCTTTAAAGGAAAGAGTAAACAAGAAGCTGGGCAAACTTGAAAAATTCTTCAATCCGCAGACTGAAGCCCAGGTCACTATGAGTATACAGAGGAACAGGCATATCCTTGAGGTGACCATACCCTTCGGCGGCATAACTCTCAGGGCCGAAGTGACCGGTGACGACATGTACGCATGCATCGACAAGGCAGAGGACATCCTCGAAAGACAGATCAGAAAGTATAAGACCAAGCTGGCAAAGAGACTGCATTCGGGAGCCTTCGAGCAGCCGGATGCCTTCAGGGCCGATACACATGTGGAAGAAGAGACCGAATTCAAGGTAATGCGTACGAAGAAATTTGCCGTAAAGCCGATGCCGGTGGAAGAGGCCATACTGCAGATGAATCTGCTGGGCCATGAGTTTTTCATGTTCTCCAATGCGGAGACAAACCAGGTGAATGTAGTCTATAAGCGCAAAGACGGAAACTATGGCCTGATAGAGCCGGAATTCTAAAAATCCGGCTGCGGTGATCCATTGTAATAGTTTATTAACCATAATGAGAGGCACAATGCACATGGCATTGTGCCTCTTCTTGTAGTTCGCTAGGAAAGGGTTGCTTTGCTCTGCTCTGAAACCGGAAAGCTTACTGTTACTTTGAACAAGTCACCGTCTATATGCGACCGCTTCCCGTTCATTTCCTCAAGGGTTATATATACTCTGGTTCCCTTGAATGAATATTTAAGGGCATTGTCCAGGACGTTTAGGAAGACCCTGCACATCTATTTGCCATCAGCTAAAATGAACAAAGGTTTTTCTGGCAGAACAACCTTCATCAAAAGCCCGGATTTATCCACCTTATCCTCCATGTCCGCCAGGGTCTGCTCGATCAGCTTTTTCATATCGATGTTTTCGATATCCATGGGCATATTGCCGCTGGTGCTTTCACCCAGGTCAACTATATCGCGCACCCCCTTTCGGTCCATGAAAAACGGTTCAACTACCGTACAAAATGTCCGGAGCCTTTTTCATATTGTAGCGAAGGAATCTTACGGCCGGCCTGACATTTTTCTTAAATATTTCTTAAGAAAACGGCATTCAGCCCAGCCTGAATATCGGGTCATACTTGATATAATGAACGGGTATATTCGGAAAACTATTCTGCAGAAGCTCTGTATAATACTCCATGCCGGGGCTTTCGCTTTCCGCATGGCCAAGTACGATCAATGCCCGGTTCTTCTTCTGGTATACGGCATCACGTACGTATTCCGGCGCTTCCCATTCGGGGCCTTCGCCGCATATCACCAGATCGGCCCCATCCTTTGAAAAAATGGGTATGACGGAGTCGCCGGAGCCTCTGTATCCGACCAGCACGCCGACACACCGGCATAACATCTCCGGATGGCCTACATATCGCAAATGGCTGATGCCAAGGCTTTGCTTTATATGGGAGATAAGCTGCTGCAATGTCATTTCCGGAATCTCGACTATCGTAACTATATCTCTGTTTTCCACCTCCAGACTTTCCCAGCCCAGCACCCTTACAAGTCCCTTGGTGACGCGGTCCGGTAATTGTCTGTGTATGTAGTCGTGGCAGCGTATCACGGACATGCCGCATTCTTCTAAAAGGCTGCTTTTGTCTATGTAAACCTGATCCGCGCCGAGTTGATCCCTCTTGTCCCGATGGCTGAAGTAGATCCCTTCGTGTGAAATGATCAGATTGACTCCCATGTCCCGCGCTTTTTCAATTATCTCCTGTGTGGCCAGAAATGTGACAGCAATACCCTTTACTGTTGTATCCGGGCTGCCTGCAAGAAGTCCGTCGACGGTATTATCGATGGGCGCCATGCCTGATGTGATGGCAGCCAGCACATCTGAAACTTTTATATCCACAAGGCTCACCTCCCTAAAACTAATATCCATGGTTATATATTATATTACTTTGTAAATTTCTTCATCAAAACTTTGATTTCTTATATCAATGTTATCTGGTCAGGAGTCTCAAATCCTGATATCACAAAGAATTCCTTCAATAAATTCACACTGAAATGGACAATATATTATGTGTACCGCCTGGCAGCGTTTTGTACAGAATTCATGGAGGTGTTTCATGAGTGTTTTTTCTATTGTTGTCGTCCTTTTGCTGCTTGCGATCCTTCTGCTGTTTTCTGTTGCAGTCAAGGCCTTTTTATCCTTCGATACGAAGAATGAGGCCGTCAGGGTGGTCCTGCTATGGCTCTACCCGTTTATTAAAATAACTGCTGAGAAAAACAGATCGCAACCCCTGCTGAAGGTCTATCTGTTTAATAAAAAAGTGTACTCAAAGACTGTCAGAATAAAGAGTACAGACGGCAAAAGCATCGACCTGATCAAGGCTGCCAGTGCATCCGACATCCAGGTGGATCTGGATTATGGCCTCAGCGACCCATTTGCTGTTGCAATGGCCTGCGGTTCCCTGGGCTCGGTATCTGAGATGGTGAATATTGCAGAAATAAGGCAAAGACCTGATTTTCTGCCGGATGAGGATTTTATCCATCTGGAGGCTTCTGCAAATATCAATGCCGGAGATACTGTACTGAACTACCTCAGAATGAGGATTTCCAAAAATAAAAAGGAGGAATGAAAATGGATCAGTTCACCACCGACACACTGAACCAAAATGTAGACCTGCTTTTTTCCAACCTGGAGAGCTTCACTCAGAACGAGGGTGTCATAGGAAAGCCGGTAACACAGGAGAATAAAACCTTTCTGCCGGTGGTATCCGTGACGCTGGGCTATGGCGGCGGAAATTCGGCGACCAAAAGCCAGCCGAGCGCCTCAGGTTCCCAGGGCTCATCAGGGGCAGCAGGCATGATGGGCAGTATGGCAGGCAAAATGGCCGGCGGAGCGATGGGACTTGGCGCAAAGCTCAATACCGAGGCGATAATCGTTATTGACAAGGGGAAGGACAGTGTATCCCTGCTGCCGGTGAATGCATCAGCGGGCAGTCAGTTGGCTGATAAGATACCACAAATGCTCACCAGTATGAACCAGAGCAAATCCGGCGGCCAGCAGGGCAGCAGCCAGCAGGGCGGCGGTCAGCAAAGCAGTGCACAGCAGGGCGGCGGTAAACAGCAGTAGCAGGCGGCAACACAGCGGGCAGCAGCAAAGCGGTAACCGGCGACAGCCGGCAGGCAGTACAGCCGCCTGTGTCATACAGCAGACAGCGGCAGCAGCAGGGCGGTCGGGATAATGATCCCGGCCGTTTTCTATTGGAGTTCTTTCTAATATTCATTTTCAACGAAGAATTTCAAACTTGTTATAGATAAATGCGGTATAATTATTTTGATGGCAGATAATAATGGCATCAAGCTTCAAAATAAACTATACATAAGAACGGAGGTAAACTTTATGCGATCGAATTTCCCGGAGAATTTCCTTTGGGGGGCAGCTACGGCTTCCTACCAGATCGAGGGCGCTTACAGAGAGGATGGCAGAGGAGAGAGTATTTGGGACCGTTTCAGCCATACACCCGGCAAAACCTTCCAGGGAGATACCGGAGACGTTGCCTGTGACCATTATCACAGATTTGAAGAAGATATCGGTATAATGAAAAAGATCGGGCTCAAGACATATCGTTTTTCGATATCATGGTCAAGGCTCTTTCCCGACGGCAGCGGGGAGCCAAATCCAAAAGGTATGGAGTTTTATAAGAAGCTTGTAAGCAAGCTGAACGAGAATGGCATCAAACCGGCTGTTACACTCTATCACTGGGATCTGCCCCAAAAGCTGCAGGATAATGGCGGCTGGGCGAACAGGGACACGGTTTGCCATTTTGTCGAATATGCGAAATATGTTTTTGAAAACCTGGGCAGTCAGGTACCCATCTGGATCACCCATAATGAGCCGTTTGTGGCGGCAATCGTCGGCAACTGGATCGGAAGGCATGCGCCGGGCATTACCGATTTTCAGACAGCCCTGCGTGTTGCACACCATTTGCTGCTGTCCCATGGCCTTGCTGTGAAGGCCTATAGAGAATCGGGGCACAAGGGAGAAATAGGGATCACACTGAATATGAACCCGGTATACCCTGCTTCTGAAAATGAAATGGACAAAGCAGCTGCGAAACGCTTCAATGAATATTTGAACAAGTGGTATGCAGATCCTGTGCTGAAGGGTGCATATCCGGCTGACCTGCTGGAATGGTTCGCCGACAGGGGACTGGCACCTGAGATACTCGACGGGGATATGAGTGCCATCAATCAGCCCATTGACTTTTTGGGCATCAACAACTATTACAGCAGCTTTATCAGGCATGATGAACACAATTGGCCTGTATATGCCTCTGAGATCTCTACCGGCAGAGACAGGACGAAAATGGATTGGGAGATAAATCCCGAAGGCCTCCATGATCTGCTTGTTTACCTTGACAAGGAGTATGGCGGCATAAAAATAATCATCACTGAGAACGGAGCGGCATTCAATGATATCGTAAACCGTGAAGGAAAGGTAGAGGACGACAACCGGCTGGATTATCTCTATACATACCTGGAGCAGGTGCACAGGGCTATAGACAGCGGAGTAAATGTCAAAGGCTACTATGCCTGGTCTCTGATGGACAATTTTGAATGGGGGCATGGTTACAGCAAGAGATTTGGTCTGGTGTATGTTGATTTCAAGACACAGAAAAGAATACTGAAAAAGAGTGCGTACTGGTACAGCGAGGTCATCAGGAACAATGGATTCTGAGCAGCTGTCAGGATGCCTGAGATGGATCAAAACAAATAATATTACAGACGAAAGGCAGCCGGCTATAGCGGCGGAGAACTAGCATGAATTACAGAACTATGGGCAAAACAGGGGACAAAGTATCTATACTGGGTTACGGTTGCATGAGGTTTCCTCAGATTAACGGAAGGATCGATGTGGTTAGGACGGAAAGGCAGCTACTGTCGGCTGTGGAGCGGGGAGTCAACTATTTTGACACTGCATACATATATCATGGGGGCAGGAGTGAAAGCATCCTCGGAGAAGTATTCTCCAAGGGCGCCAGGAGCAGGGTGAAGATCGCCACAAAGCTGCCTCTGTATATGGTCCATTCAAGGAAGGATATGGACAATTTGCTGGATGTCCAGATGAAAAGGCTAAAAACGGATCATATCGAATATTATCTGTTGCATGCGGTAAGCGATCATGCCGGATGGGAAAGACTGAAGCGCCACGGTGTTATCGAGTTCGCGGAGCAGGCAAAAAAGGATGGCAGGATAAGTCGTTTCGGTTTTTCGTATCACGGTGACAAGGAAGACTTCAAAGCCATCATAGATGATTATGACTGGGATATGTGCCAGATACAGTACAACTATATCGACGAGAACTTTCAGGCCGGAAGGGAAGGGCTGGAGTATGCGGCGTCAAAAGGTATCGGAGTATCGATAATGGAACCGCTCAGGGGAGGTTCCCTTGTGAGAAAAATGCCGCCTGAAATACAGAAGATATGGGATTCGGCTGCTGTGAGCAGAACGGCTGCGGATTGGGCTTTCAGATGGCTGTGGGATCAGCCTGCAGTGACTACGGTGCTTTCGGGTATGAATGAAGAGTCACAGATCGAGGAAAACACCCAGTTGGCTGACATGGTACACACAAACATGCTGACCGCAGAAGAGCTGTCCCTCTATGAGCGTGTGAGGACTGAATATTACAGGCTCATGAAGGTCGGATGTACCGGCTGTGGCTACTGTATGCCTTGCCCGGCCGGTGTAGATATACCGTTCTGTTTCAGTTACTACAATGCAAAGCATCTATTTAAGGCGAAGAATGCCCAGTGGCAATACACCGCATTTGCCGGAGGAATCATGAGCGGAAAGCCTTCGATGGCCTCTCTGTGCAAGCAATGCGGCAAATGTGAGAAGGCCTGCCCTCAGCATATACCTATAATGGAAAAGCTGAAGGAGGTAGCTGAAGATATGGAGCCTGCCATATTAAAGCCGGCAATGTGGGTCGCCAGGAAATTTTATTCGTTAAGGTAATAAGGAGGGGTCAGGCTAGAAGTATTCTCTTTTCTGAGAAAAGGGGATATTTCAAGCCTGACCCCGTTTTTTTACTGTCTGGCGGCCCAGAGTGCGCTTTGGAGTATCAGCTTTCGGTACACAGGATCCATAAAGGAATCAGCGATGTGCCCCGGTGACAGGTAGACCACCCTGCCCAGGCCATAGCTATGGGCCCAGGCTGCCGGCCACTGCCTGCCTTCAGACTCGTACTCAAGCAAAACAGTCGTCTCTATCAGGTTGTCGATGTCAAACTGGTAGGGCTCTTCCTGCATTGAAAAGCTTTCAATACCTTCAAGTATGGCATGCCCTGTGCCCACGGGCTTGTAAGTGAGCACCTTCTGGTCAGGGTGTGAGCTGAACCTGCCCCCGATAAGGTGAGCGGCTTCATAACGGGCATTCACAGATATACCGTTATGTATCGCCAACAGGCCGCCTCCGTTGAGAACATATGAGCAAAGCCCCGCGACCTGCTCATCGCTGAGTCTGTCCTCAGTATAGGAAACGCACAGATCAAATGACCTGAGGCTGGTTTCTCTAAACCGGTCATAATCCTCGGTAAGCTCTGTTTCAAAAGTCTTCAGTATCTCCTTGAGTTCCTTGTCCGGTCCCTTCAGCGGATGATAAGAGACATTTGTGTAATTTCCCAAAATAATAGCTTTCTTCATTGCTTTACACCTCCGCAGCTTATTTAATGACTTTTTGCAGCAATACATTGAAGCCTTCAGAGTGGATCTTGTTTCTGTGATGCACTCTTGTTTATTATAACGCAATATCCAAAGAAAAATATGAAAATAAATGTGTTGACACATACTGGATTTTATTATAATATATAAAACATATAAGAATAGTCGGTATTATTTATTGCGCGTAGAAAAACCCGATTATCAGCGGCTAAAGGGTGGAAAGAATAGTTGAAATACGCATAAAACAGGGAGGTATATTATGAGCGGCAGAAAACTTGGATTTGATACATTACAGGTACATGCGGGGCAAAAGCCCGATCCTGCTACAGGCTCCAGGGCAGTACCCATCTATCAGACTACATCCTATGTATTCAGGGATACCGAGCATGGAGCAAATTTGTTTGCACTAAAGGAACCGGGGAACATTTATACGCGGATAATGAATCCTACAAATGACGTATTCGAACAGAGAATGGCAGCACTGGAGGGCGGTGTGGCTGCATTGGCTGTAGCATCAGGCTCGGCTGCCATCACGTATTCCATACTGAATATTGCAGGAGCCGGCGACGAGATCGTTTCAGCAAGTACGCTGTACGGAGGTACACATAACCTCTTCTCGGCAACGCTGCCTAAGCTTGGCATTAAAACGGTTTTTGTGGACCCTGACGATCCGGAGAACTTCAGAAGGGCAATAAACGAAAAAACGAAGGCTTTATACATTGAAACACTGGGCAACCCAGGCATCAACATCGTTGATATCGAGACTGTTGCAAAGATCGCCCATGAAAACAACATTCCGCTCATAGTCGACAATACCTTCGGAACACCTTATCTCATACGTCCTATCGAATTCGGAGCGGATGTGGTAGTGCATTCGGCAACGAAATTCATCGGCGGGCACGGTACATCCATCGGCGGTGTGGTCGTGGACTCAGGCAAATTCGACTGGGCGGCAGGCGGAAAATTCCCCGGCCTGACCGAGCCTGATCCAAGCTATCACGGCGTCGTATATACAAGGGACGTTGGTGCGGCAGCATTCATAATAAAGATGAGGGTACAGCTGCTCAGAGATACCGGAGCTGCGATCAGTCCATTCAACTCATTCCTTTTACTGCAGGGACTGGAGACGCTTTCGCTGAGAGTGGCAAAGCATGTGGAAAATACAAAGGCTATAGTTGATTTCCTGAAGAATCATCCCAAGGTGGTCTGGGTGAATTATCCCGGTCTGGAGAACAACAGATACTACAAGCTGGCCCAGAAATATATGCCAAAGGGAGCAGGTTCGATTTTTACCTTCGGGATCAGGGGAGGCCTGGATGCAGCTGTCAAATTCATCGACAGCCTGGAGATATTCTCGCTGCTTGCCAATGTGGCTGATGCAAAGTCTCTGGTGATACATCCTGCAACGACCACCCATGCTCAGCTTTCTCCCGAGGATCAGAAGGCGGCAGGAGTGACACCCGACCAGATAAGGCTTTCGATAGGCATTGAGGATGCCGGCGACCTTATCTATGACCTGGAACAGGCACTGCAGAAAGCATCCCAGGCCTGACTCACAAATTAGGACTGTCTCAAAATGAACTTTGAGGCAGTCCTTTTTGCCGGAAGACTCGCCCTCTTGGTGTGTACAAAATATCAACTAAAGTGCAAATAAACATATAAATATTAAATATCTCATAACATAATATGGAATATCATTACGTTATTTCGCTAATCTTCTTACAACTACGCTATTATCATGCCTTTACTTGCAAATTTCTACGGTTGACGAGCGATCAACGGCCTTTACTTGAAAAAATGTACAGCCCGATACTTATTGCCCGGAGAAATAAAGATTTGAACTACATCGCCATTAAAATGGCGAGCTTCTGATTCGAGGCGAAGCCTTTGCCGAACGAAAAAAGGACTGCCCAAAATCAGATTTTCACCTTCTTTTGAGACAGCCCCTTAAATAGAGGTCCAGGTCAACTGCCGGTACTTTTATAGTGCCGAACGCCGAATCTCCAGATGAACAGCGAGAATGTCAGGAAGGCAAGGCCGGCAGGCAGCGCAAGGAAGCCCTTCCAGTAGCTTTCGCCCCAGCCGCACACCGCTGATGCCGGGTAGTAGCTTATCACGAGCATCGGCATGAAAAAGGTAAACATATTGCGAAGAAGCACGGCTGATGGATCTCAGCCGTTTTTTATTGAGCGGGGTCAGGCTTGCATAATTGCATAACTGCGGGGCTGTCTCAAAATCAGATAAAAACTGATTAAGTCCTCGAATAGTTAACACTCAGTGATCTGTCATGCGAACATGACGGGTTAAAGTGTTCAAAAAATCGAGTAAGTTATGGTGAAATGGGAAATAATTAGTTTAAATCATGTTATTCTGCGTTATAATGGCATTGACTCAAGCATTATGTCAACTATTTCCTAACTTACTTGCAAAAATGAGCATTTGTCCAGAAAAAAGCATAACTTACTTGAAAAAATGAGCAGGCGGCTTGCCGGAATCATAGTTTGAAATTGCCCCTTAATCAGATTATATCTGATTTTGAGACAGTCCCATTTAATTATTCAATTACTCAAGCCTGACCCCCATTAGTGTAAAGTTACTGTAGGGAATTTAAAGGGATAATCTGGAAGAATAATAGAAAAGAGGATGAAATCCTGTTAATATATAGTTTCCAGACAAATATACAAACAAAGGATGATCATCTTCTATGTACAATAGTATACAGCATTTTAATGAGTTTGGCCTTAAAAAAGTCGAGAAAGTAATAGAAACTTTCATGACTGAAAAGAAGGATCTGGCTGACTTGATATTCGGCCTGCAGGAGAGCCTGTTTGAGCTGGGGAGAAACATTGTGGCAGAAGTCCTGGAGATGATTCTTTTCTTCTTTTCCCTACAGTAAACTGACGCTATCCCGACCCCCTTTTTATTTGATAAATTGATGGATTGTTGCTAAAATAGCAATGAGATAATCATTAGTATCATTTGTCTAGAGGATAGTGTGATGGATAGCGGAAGCGGGTTCAGGGAGATACTGAGGCATGCAGGGCTGAAATACACGAAGCAGCGGGCTTCGATACTAAAAGTGCTGACGGAAAGCGAGCAGCCTGTCAGTGCTGAGCAGATTTTTCTGGAGCTTCAGAGAAACGGCACAAATGCCAATCTGTCCACAGTCTACAGGATACTGGAATCTCTGGCTGCAAAGGGCATTGTTCTCAAGACCAGCATAGGATCTGATACGAAGGCGCTTTTTGAAATGAACAGCTCGGTGCACAAGCACCGGATGATCTGCATCAACTGCAGGGATATGACGTCGGTAGAGGGCTGTCCCCTTGAGGAGTATGAGAAGATGCTCAAGGACAGGACGGGCTTTGATGTGACGGGACATAAGCTTGAGATATATGGATACTGTGAAAAATGCAAGAAGCAGAATAAATAAGAGGGTCGTTGACCCCACGGAAAAAATTACCGAAGTTGGATTGATGCCGTGGTCATTTTTGGATATAATAACGAAGTGACGGGGGAGGACTTGAGGTTGGGATCAAGTGCGCTGCACAAAAATACATACAATATCGGATATAGTGATGTGGATTTTACAAAAAGCCTTAAATGCAGCACTCTGTTCGGATATTTCCAGGACACTGCCGGCGAAGCTGCAGACAAGCTGGGTGCCGGTATCGATACGCTGACCGAAAGATACGGCGTTGCCTGGGTCCTTGCTCGGATACGTGTCGAGCTTGACAGGATCCCGATGGTGAATGAGAGCATCACTGTGGAAACCTGGCCCCATCCGCCGGGAAGGCTGGAGTTTGAAAGGGATTACAGGGTCCGGGATGCAGAGGGCGATATTATCATAAATGCTGTTTCAAACTGGGTCCTGTTCGACATAAAAACAAGGGAACTGCGAAAAAGTGATTGTATCGAGATGAACTACCCTCCTTTTATCAAGGAGCATGCACTGGACCGCGGGCCCGGCAGGCTGAGACCGTCCGGGCAGACGCAGGCTGTTTATAAAAAGCTGATCGGCTACAGCGATGTGGACTTTTACGGGCACATAAACAACTCCAGATATATCGATTACATAATGGACTGCTTCCCGGTGGAAAGCCACAGAAAGCACAGCCTGAAGTCGATAGAGGTGAATTATATGAGGGAGGCCTTCCCCGGCGATACACTGGTGCTATACCGGGATGTTCCGGCGGCAGGATCCGACACGGTATACATAGAAGGTGTGAATGAGGCCGACGGCAGGCCGTCATTCAGGGCAATGATCGAAATAGTGCCCCGGCGGGGACAGGATTAATGGAAAGCTGCTTGTTGTAATACGTGTGCGGCATAATATATTTTACATGTATTCGCAAGTCTGATAAATGAAATATATTTTACCAGGAGGTTTTTATGAACAAACAGGAAATACTGACGATCAACACAATACGTCTATTGTCCGCGGAAGCGGTCCAAAAGGCAAACTCCGGCCATCCCGGCCTTCCCATGGGAGCCGCTCCGATGGCATATACTCTATGGGCAAAAAATATGAAGCACAATCCATCCGACCCGGGATGGGATGACCGCGACAGGTTCATTCTATCTGCCGGCCATGGCTCGATGCTGATATATTCACTGCTGCATGTTTTCGGATACGGCCTTGGCATTGACGATCTGAAGAACTTCAGACAGCTTGACAGTCTGACTCCCGGACATCCGGAATATGGCCACACGAAGGGTGTGGAAATAACCACAGGTCCTCTCGGACAGGGTCTTGCCAATGGTGTGGGAATGGCCATGGCCGAGGCTTATCTTGCAGAGAAATTCAACCGTCCCGGCTATCCAGTGGTAGATCATTACACATATGTGCTCTCAGGTGACGGCTGCCTGATGGAGGGCGTGAGCTCCGAGGCTGCTTCACTGGCCGGTACATTGGGCCTTGGAAAGCTGATAGTACTGTATGATTCCAATAATATCACCATAGAAGGTTCCACTGACATAGCCTTCCGTGAAGATGTTGCAAAACGCTTCGAGGCATATGGCTGGCAGACCCTGAAGGTGGAAGACGGCACCTGTGTCGCTGATATCGATGCTGCGATCAAGGCTGCTAAAGCTGAGACTTCAAAGCCCACAATAATAGTTATAAAAACTCAGATCGGTCATGGAAGTCCCAGACAGGGTATGGCATCAGCCCATGGTGAGCCCCTTGGAGCAGACAACATCAAGGCCTCCAAGGTGAACCTGGGATGGGAGTATGAGGAAGAGTTCCATGTGCCTGAAGAGGTCAGGGAACATATGGCACAGGTCACTGAAAACGGCATCAAGCTGCAAAACGAATGGAATGAAATGCTCAAGGCATATAAGAAAGAATATCCCGAGCTGGCGGCTGAGTGGGAGGATTGGAAGAGCAGGGATTACTCCGCGGAACTTCTTGACAACAGCAGCTTCTGGAGCTTTGACAGCAAAGCCAATGCAACAAGAAATTCCTCCGGCGAGGTGCTGAACAGGCTGGCAGAGCTGGTACCGAACCTTATTGGAGGATCTGCAGACCTGGCGCCTTCCAACAAATCCTATATGAAGGGCAGAGGAGATTTCTCCAAAGAGGATCACAGCGGGTCGAACCTGCACTTTGGCGTACGTGAGCATGCGATGGCTGCCATCGGCAACGGTATGGCCGCACACGGCAGGCTGGCGCCTTATGTATCGACCTTCTTCGTGTTCTGTGATTACATGAAGCCCTCTATGAGACTTTCGGCACTAATGAAGCTGCCTGTGACGTATGTACTGACCCATGACAGCATCGGTGTCGGAGAGGATGGACCTACCCATCAGCCGGTGGAGCATCTGGCATCCCTGAGGAGCATACCCGGCTTTGTGGTTTTCCGCCCCTGTGATGCAAAGGAGACTGCTGCAGGCTGGTATGCGGCAATGTCCAGAAAGAACTCGCCGATAGCTCTGATACTGACCAGACAGAATCTGCCCCAGTTGGAAATGACAGGCGCAGATGCACTTAAAGGAGCATATGTGATACTTGATTCCGGAAAGAAGCCGGAGATAATACTGATGGCCTCGGGTTCGGAAGTGCAGCTGGTTTATGAAGCCGGTAAACAACTGATAGAGCAGGGTGTTGCGGCACGTGTCGTCAGCATGCCTTCCTGGGAACTGTTCGAGGAACAGGATGCGTCATATAAGGAATCCGTATTCCCCTCCGATATGGCAAAGAGGCTTGCAGTGGAAGCGGCATCATCCTTTGGATGGCACAGGTACACAGGACTGCAGGGAGATATCATCTCCATAGATCATTTCGGAGAATCAGCCCCGGCAGGAGCCCTCTTCAAAAAGTACGGCTTTACCATTGAGAATGTACTTGAAAAAGCAAAAGGACTGCTTAATAAGTAAGACAAATATGTGGCAGATTCTCCGGAATCTGTCACATCCGAGGTATCAGGCCTGAGCTGAGGAAAATCGAGCTTGATTGGTAAATAGCTCTTGATTGGCAAAATGCGGGTGTAAGATTTGGATACACCGAAGCACAGACTGTACCGAAATTCAACTAAAGTGTGTGCATACACCACGAGGGGTGAACATAACACTGATTATTACGCTGTTATGTCTACCGTATAGTGACAGATAACAATGAAATTCACATGACATACACACTTTACTTGCAATTCTGTACATCCGGATTACATGGTGTACAAAATCGCAAGTAAAGTGTGTTTTTATAACCATATAAGCTAACATAATACAGATAATTGCTGTGTTATGTGAATCAGATAAGCGCCAGAGCACACTTTAGTTGAAAAACTGAACATATATTTACTTAGAACATATATCAAAACAGGAGTGTGAATGACAATGAAAAAACAAGGCTTTAATCCTTACCTTCCATCATGGGAATATATTCCCGACGGAGAACCCTACGTATTCGACGGCAGAGTATATGTTTACGGTTCCCACGATCGCTTCAATGGCTATGTCTACTGCATGAACGATTATGTATGCTGGTCTGCTCCTGTGGATGACCTGGGCAACTGGCGCTATGAAGGAGTGATCTACAAGAAAACAGACGATCCTCTGAACCCGGATGGCAGCATGTGCCTGTATGCACCTGATGTCACGGTGGGACCTGACGGTCGATATTATCTGTATTATGTCCTGGACAAGGTATCTGTCGTATCGGTGGCCGTATGTGATACTCCTGCCGGCAAATATGAATTTTACGGATATGTACATTATAAGGATGGGACCCGTCTTGGAGACAGGGCCGGGGACCAGCATCAGTTCGATCCCGGTGTCCTTACGGAAGGGGACACAACGTATCTGTATACCGGCTTCTGCCCAAAAGGCGACAAGTCGAGGAAAGGTCCCATGGCAACAGTGCTTGGGCCGGATATGCTCACCATAGAGGAAGAGCCGGTGTTTATCGCGCCCAGTGAGCCTTACGCCAAGGGCAGCGGCTATGAGGGGCATGAGTATTTCGAAGCGGCATCCATCAGGAAAAGAGGAGATACGTACTATTTTGTTTATTCCTCAGTCGTATTTCATGAGCTGTGCTATGCAACCAGCAAGCATCCCACAAAGGGTTTTGTTTATGGCGGGGTGATCGTAAGCAACAGCGATCTGCATATCGAAACATACAAGCCGGCGGAAAAGCCAATGTTCTACGGCGGCAACAACCATGGGAGCATCGTTGAGATCGATGGGCAGTGGTACATTTTCTACCACAGACATACAAACGGAACGAATTTCAGCAGACAGGGCTGTATCGAGCCTATAACCCACCTTGAGGACGGCTCCATTCCCCAGGTAGAGATGACCTCCTGCGGAGTTAACGGCGGTCCTTTGACAGGCCGTGGAGAATACCCGACCTATATTGCCTGCAATCTGTTCTGCAAGGAGGAATCCCTGTATACCGACTGGACAGCATCGTGGATGAACAACCAGTTCCCGAAGATAACCCAGGACGGGAAGGACGGGGACGAAGAGATCGGCTATATCGCCAACATGAAGGATTCTGCTACCGCAGGCTTCAAGTATTTTGACTGCAAGGGCATTACAACGGTGAAAATCAAGGCCCGTGGATATGCCGGCGGTGCTTTTGAAGTGAAGACCTCCTGGGACGGACCTGCCCTGGGACGGATCCCTGTGGGATTCACAAACGTATGGAAGGAATATTCCGCCGATATCTCGATCCCTGACGGCGTGCAGGCATTGTACTTCACATATGTCGGCGATGGAAGCGCGCACTTTGGAGCATTTACTTTGGAGTAATAAGTACCGACTGCTTATGGAGTGACATAGCATACCCGGACAGGGCTGCCGTAAAGCAGCCTTGTTTTAAATCATAGGAAACGGGAGATGATAAATATGGAACATCCTTATCACCTGAAATACAATAAGCCGGCTGGTACCTGGCAGGATGCGATGCCCCTTGGAAACGGGAGACTGGGTGCAATGGTCTATGGACATACCGCCATTGACCGTATCCAGTTGAATGATGATTCATTATGGTACGGCAAATTTATTGACCGCAATAATCAGTCACTGAAGGACAAGCTTCCGGAGATCCGAAGGCTGGTGCTTTCGGGCGATATATATCATGCCGAGGAGCTGATCATGCAGTATATGGCGGGTACACCGGGCTGCATGCGTCACTACACTCTTTTAGGTGAACTGGATATCGCACTCAATCAGCATTTGCCCTTTACAATGGGGTGGATGCCGAACAGCGCCGGAGCCTCTGACTATTCCTCCGATCTCGACCTGATGGAGGGCATCCTTACGGTCCGCCATACACAGGCGGGCGTCGCCTATCATCGGGAGATGTTCATCAGCCATCCGGCAAAGGTCATGTGTATTCGTCTCAGGAGCGGATTGCCGGGGGCGGTCAATCTGGACATAATAATGAACCGCATAGGGATATCGGACAGAGTGACAGAGGATGACAGGAGGCCCGGACTTCTGGTGAATGCAGGAGGCTGGCCGGCACCGGGCGTTGATTCGATCCGAACTGTGGATGATCGTACGATCCTTATGAGGGGGAACGATGCAGGGACAACGTTTGCCAGTGCCGTAAGAGTCGTTTGTGACGGGGAAATCAAAAATCCTGTTTCCCAGCTTCTTGTGCGGAACAGCGGAGATGTGATGATGTACATAGCTTCGTCCACCTCCAACCGTTCAGAGGATCCTGCCGCAGAGGTGCTGCAGTGCCTGAACGATGCTGAGAGGAAGGGCTATGAAGCCTTGCGCGGGGAGCACATCGCAGATTTTTCATCTCTGATGGACAGATGTGCCCTTGACCTTGGTCCGTCGCCGGCGAAGCCTGTGGATCAGAGGCTGGATGAGTTCAGAAAAGGCGCTGACGATCCGGCGCTGGCAGCGCTTTATTTCCAGTTCGGCAGATATCTTATGGTCTCGGGAGGGCGCGAGGGAAGCTCCGCACTTAACCTGCAGGGTATATGGAATGCCGAATTCAAGCCCATGTGGGACAGTAAATACACCATAAACATAAACCTGCAAATGAACTACTGGCCCGCACTGACCGGTAATCTTGCCGAGCTGCACATGCCTCTTATGGAGCTGCTGGAGAAGATGCACGAAAAGGGCAGGGAAACCGCTCGTGTAATGTACGGCATGCGGGGCATGGTCTGCCATCACAATACGGATTATTACGGCGACTGCGCACCGCAGGACTGGTATATGGCTGCCATGCCATGGGTGACCGGCGGGGCATGGCTTGGACTGCACGTGTGGGAGCATTATCTGTACACAAGGGATCTGAGCATATTACAAAGGATGTATCCGATATTGCGCGATATGGCCCTGTTTTATGAAGATTTCCTGATCGAATCGGACGGGAAGCTGGTCACATGTCCGTCTGTATCACCGGAGAACAGATATCTGCTGCCGGATGGATATGATACGCCAATTTGCACAGGTCCTGCTATGGACAATCAGATACTGCGTGAGTTTTTTGCGGCATTGATAAAAATACAGCGGCTGCTTGGAGTGAATGCAGAAATGTCGGAGACGCTGGCCTCTATGGCTGCACGGCTGCCGGATGACAAAATCGGCTCTAAGGGGCAGCTGCTGGAATGGGATCGGGAATATACCGAACTCACGCCTGATATGGATCACATATCCCATCTGTTTGCATGTTACCCGGGAAGCTCGATCAACTGGCGTGATACGCCTGAGCTGCTGAAGGCCGCCGGCAAGTCCCTGGAGCTGCGTATCGAAAATGGCGCCGGCAAGGGAGGCTGGCCGCTGGCATGGTACATAAATTTGGATGCAAGGCTGCTGGATGGCGAGAAGACAGACAGAGCTATACGCAGGATGCTTGCCGATACCACTGTCCGCAATTTCTTCAACGCGGCACAGCATGTGTTCCAAATAGACGGCAATTTCGGGGCAACGGCCGGTATTGTGGAATGCCTGCTGCAAAGCCATATAGCGCTGCATTTTTTGCCTGCGCTGCCGGTATCATGGACAGAAGGAAGCGTCAGAGGCCTTCTTGCAAGAGGGGGCCATGAGGTGGATATAAAATGGAGCAACGGCATGTTTTCAGAGGCAGTTGTCCGTCCGCGGTTCAGCGGACCTGTGGAGGTTGTCGGTGAAGTAATGAAGGTGACATGCGGCAGTACTCAGATCCCGGTCGTAAGGACAGATGCGGGATTCACATTTGCCGCAGAAGCAGGCAGGTCATATATACTTGTACCGGCTGATCAGGAGAGAGTCCAATAACAAGGTCAGTGTAAGGTGTGCAAAGAATAAGGGTCTGATATGTCAGGGGGGAGTACAGAACTGTCATATATCAGACCCTTATGTCTATGCTGCCGCCTTTGTGCGGCGTTACCGAGATTTCCATAGCTTTTGCATTAGCAGCCTGAAATCCCTGGAGCAGCGCACTCATTGACTGCGCATCCTGATTGAGGGATTTTTTCAGCGTCTCTATGCCTATAGCCCGGCGTATGCTGCTTATGCTTTGCACCTGGGCATTTGTTATTTCCATCCGGCCACCTCCTTTATCGGTCTGCCCGGTTAGGCATCTTCTGTCTACATAATATAATTATACCACCATAACCATCGTTATAACATGGTCCATTAGCACTATCCTGCCCGATATCGGTATAAATGCAGCTCATGCCATGCGGATTGCTGCTGCAATGGCGTTGGCGGCATCCATGCCGCTTTTAAGGGCGCCCTGCTGCCAGCGATGGACGGCGGATACATGTTCCCCTGCGAAAAAGAGCCTGCCGCCATATTCCGGCTGGGTCATGTTCCAGGAGAACAGCTTTTTCTGCTGGGGAGTGAAATAGCAGAAGGTCCCGCGGTACAGAGGATCCCTGTCCCAGAACTGAGTCACGCTGTCGGTGACGATGGAGTCAAGGGAGCTCTCCGGCAAGCCGTGGACTTTTTCAACATCACGCTTTATTTTTTCTATCCTTCTGTGCTCGGGGAGGTTCGCGAGTCTTACGGCATCCATGTTAAAGCCGTAGGAGGAAAGGATAACTCCATTTCGGCTGCCAAAGCATGATGACGGGTACCATATCGTATTTATGGGCAGATCCGTGTATGACCCGCCGCCATAGATCCCCTGCTCTTCCCAGAAGCGCCGGCGGCATCTGAATGCGGTCTTCTGTGCCGGTGAATATGTGACCTCTCTGATCGCCTGCATTTTCAGCTCAGAGAAAAGAGGCTGAATATCCAGGACCCTCAGAACAGAGAACGGGATCGCACATACAACGTAGTCGAAGTCACTAAAGGAGACTCCTTCGGTATTGCACTTGTCACCGGTCACTGTCCGGTCATACCTGTCGCTGAGTACTGATCTGTTATAGCGGATACTGCCAGCAGGCCTGTTGTACACGCCGGTCATGTGACTCCATTGTCCTGTAGGCATGTGGGCCAGTGTCACCTTTCCGCCAGGCTTCAGCTGATATATACCTGTCACACTGACACCTGCCCTCCATCTGACATTACCCAGATCATATGCAGGTATGCCGCTGTAGTACCTGCCCGGATCAGTACTCGTAAAGGACCTTAAGAATGCTTCGGGAAGCTTGACCATACCTCCCGAGATCTCATACATATATATGAAATTTGCCGGATAATACTCCTGGACGAAATCTATATAATTGTTGTAAAGGAATCTTCCGCCGATGGGGAAGAGGTTCGACAGCATGCTTATCGCGCCCTGGCTCAGGCCTTGCTGCTCCATTGTCTGCCGTATGTCCAGTGCGTCCCAGTAAAGGGTATACGCAGAATACCGGGGTAAAACCTGTAGGATTTCCTGCCTTATTTCAGGAGGAGCATTGAGGATGGGCGCTTCTATGCCCAAATAGCCTAACTGCTGCCAGGAGTGATCGTACTCCCATGGCTGCAGGCTGTATGTCGGATATATGTTATTCCTGACGTTTGCTCCGGCGGGGTCATTGCGGACCCTTACTCCGTTAAGGTATATGAACGCATTGGGATTCACCTGTATAAATGGCTGTGTATCGAGCCCGAACAGATCGATGTAATGCCACACTGTTTCATGCACTGCCGGCAGCCGCATGGCGCCAAGTTCACCATACAGAGTTTTTTCCCTGTCAAAATAGTATGTGTATACCCTACCACCGAGACGTTGGGCATCAGCTTCGAATATGGTGATATCAAAGCCTGCCTTGCGCAGTTCAAAAGCGGCTGCCATTCCCGACAGCCCGCCTCCGATTATGCCCACGGTTTTTCCCCTGCAGCTGTCTTGAGGAACTATCGTGGTGATATCAGCCGGAGGGTGCAAAGCAGAGGCAATATAGCTGTAATCTTCAGGGTGACCGCTTTGAACAAGCGCGTTATATGCCATTTGCCGCCGCTGACTTTTGCTTGGATTGGAGGGCTGAATTTGTTCGGGTATCGTAACAGTATCCATAATTACCACCGGACCACTTTATGTATATTCATTAATATGTTGTAAATAGTCTATGTGTGAGACATTGACTTAAAAAAGCCGCGACGGTAGTATTAAATATGTTAAGGTGTCAGATGTGCTGTAATATGCGGAGGAATAGTGTTTATACGGGACGAGGTGAAGTTTTAATGAAAAGGAAAAACATGATCATTATAGCGGTTGTTTTGCTGGTAGTCATTGCCGGCGGCTTGACGGCATATCTCTTATCGGACCGGGGAACCAAAGAGCCAGATGAGGAGGATTTCCTCCCGGCCGGATGGGCGATAGATATAGACAAACTGGAGGAAACGACTCTTACCTTCTATATAAATGCCCAGAAGCAGAATATATCCGAAGAAATCATGGAAGCAGTGAACCTGAAGCTGGAGCACGATCTGAAAACAAAGATAACCTTCAGATATTTATGGGAGTACTATGATTCATTTCTGAACAGGCTGAGAAGAGATAATGCGTCGGGTATTACCTGCGATGCGTTCATTTATAGTCCAGAGATTCGTGTTTCAGTAAAAGAGCTTGCTGATGAAGGACTGATAATGGATGTTTCAAAGCTTTTTCCCGAATATGCTCCCGGCTATTACAACCAGTTCACAAATGAGGACATAAAGGCGCTGAATGTGAACGGAGGCATTTATATCATACCCTCCAGAATGCCGTCGGCCGATATCAGGTATGCGCTGGTACGGCAGGATCTGATGGAGAAATATGATATACCGTCCATAAAAAGCTATGACGATTATGAGGTTTTTCTTGATGCGGTCAGTGAAAACGAGTCCGGCATTTACCCTATGTGCTATCGCAACTCATGCATGGGACTGTTTGCAGATATGTACGGATATGTTCCGATGGATTACGACACCGGGCTGGTGTACAGATGGGACGATCCGTCGATGAAGGTAATGCCATGGGAGCAAACGCCGGAATTCATGGAATGCATGCAAAGGATGCAGAAGTGGTATGAAAATGGCTATCTGAGCGATGGAAGCGATGAACTAGGCGCATTGTCCATAGTGTACAATGATAACACATATAATTATGATCTTCATGTAACCGGTGAAAGGGCTGCTTCATTTATAGACGATCCGTCCTATGAAACGCACTTCAATACACTGCTTCAAAGCAAGGGGATATCAGGCTACAGCTATAAGGCGTATCCGCTTTATGACGGATATTCCGCAAGGAACTCCATCATGGAGAACGGGGTAATGATCAATCCCTTATCACGACAGCCTGACAGGGTCCTTATGTTCATAGACTGGCTGCAGTCGGATCAGGAAAACTACGATCTGCTGATGTACGGCAAAAAAGACATCCACTATATAGAAAGGGACGGTTATATTGTACCTACTGCTGATGCTGTCACGACATTTATGGAATACAGCTGGAAGGCTCCTTTTGAGAATATTGATCACCAGCGTGCCTATAATCCTGGCATGAAGGAGGAGATGGAGGAGTATCAGGCTTTGATCAAGGAGCACACAAAGTATCCTCCGCATTACAGCTTTACTGCGGATTACAAGTCTGTAGAGCGTATCTACGAGCAAAGATGGATGAACTATCTGACACCCGAGTATATGATCTATAACGGCCGTGATCTCGATGGAGAAATGATGGCAAAAATTCTCGAGGATCAAAAAAAACTGGGCATCGACACCCTGGTAGCCGAGATCCAGAACCAGCTTGATGAGTATATGGCCGGGTATGACCGATAGCAGGGATTTCGAGGAAACATCGTTGACATTATATGGTCGGCGGGGTAGTATTTATTATACGTTATGCAAAATCCTGATAGAGAGCGCAGGTCATACTCAATGAACAAAAAGCTGATGATCATAATCGCGGCAATACTTATCGTAATAGCCGGAGGCATAACAGCCTTTCTGCTGCTGAAGCCCGGTGTGCAGCCGGAAGAAGAGGATCTGTTCCTTCCCGGCGACTGGCAGATAGATGTCGAAGAGCTTAAAGATGCTGCTATTACGA
Source organism: Clostridiaceae bacterium (assembly GCA_012519745.1). GTDB lineage: Bacteria > Bacillota > Clostridia > Acetivibrionales > DTU013 > DTU013. Next base: position 41,695 of record JAAYPO010000044.1, read on the forward strand.
TTTATCTTGACGTGCCGAACCAGAACGATATGGAGGATGTACTGGAGGCTGTAAACAGAAAGCTGAAGGATGACCTTAAAACACAACTGGACTTCGAGGTTTACTGGGAATACCCGGCTATGTTCATTGACCGGGTCAGGACCAGCAATGCATCAGGTCAGCCCTGTGATGCATATATCTATTCAACCGGTTTCGATATGCCTGTAAAGACCCTGGTCGAGCAGGGACTGATGATGGACCTTTCCGAGCTCTTTCCAAAGTATGCGCCGAATTATTACAATCAGTTCTCACGGGATGAAATAAAAGCATTGACGGTGGACGGCGGAATATATCTTATTCCCCCAAGAATACCCAGCGCCGATATCAAATATGCCGTTGTCCGGCAGGACCTAATGGAGAAATATAATATTCCCGAGATAAGCAGCTATGACGATTTCGAGGTATATCTTGAAACTGTCAAGAAAAACGAGCCGGATATGATCACCACCAATTACTATGACACTTCACTTGGCATGTTTGCACAAGCCTACGGCTATGCGATACTGGACCGGGATATGCAGCTGGTTTACAGATGGGACGACCCCGAAATGCAGATAATGGCCTGGGAACAGACGCCGGAGTGTCTTGAAAGCCTGGAGAGGCTCAACGGCTGGCTTGAAAAGGGATATCTTGCGAAAACCTATATAATCGCTGAAATACAGAATCAAATGGTGACCACCGGCAAATGGGCGTCCTTTGTCTGTGATCCCTCGAATCAGATGTATTTCAATTCACTCCTTAATTCCAAAGGCATCAAGGATATCAGCTACAGGGCATACCCGCTGTATGACGGCTGCTCTGCAAGAAATCCGATGATGTCCTACGGACTTGCGGTCAACGGCGGATCCAGGCAGCCGGAAAGGGTGCTCATGTTCATCGATTGGCTGCAGTCGGACCGGGAAAATTACGACCTGCTGATGTATGGGGTGAAGGGCACCCATTATATAGACAAGGGCGGCTATATAGAACCTGCACCCGATGTGGCCGCGACTTTTTATGAATGGGTCTGGAAGCCGCCTTTTGAGAATATCGATTACCAGCGGACCAATTATCCCGGCCTGGAGGAGGAGATCGACAGCTATCATGAGATCCTTGCCAAGAGGACAAAATTCCCTGCCCACTTTGGCTTCATCCCCGATTATTCATCTGTCTACGATATAGCAACACCCCGGAAGCAGCGCTCTTTTGAACTGGATGATCTCGTCTACAGGGGCTCGTTCAGTGAGGTCGGGCTGCAGAAATACAGGGACGAACAGAAAAGGCTGGGAGTGGACAGTGTGATAGCTGAGATACAGAAGCAGCTGGATGATTACAGGGCAAAGAATCCCGGATAGAAGGTGCCTTGCAAAAACGGACATGAGCGGGACTGAGGCATATAAATGCAAATAATAATTATTTGCATTTATATACTTATATGTTAAAATATTTTTATAGTATATGGGTTTTGGAGGAAAATAATGCGTAACTGGGTCATGCGGCTTGCTGCCGTATTTTTATCGGTTGTGGTTTTATCGGCTTCCGCTTTTTTGGCAGGCTGCGGCCGCACCGGGGGGCGAGATACGGAGGATGCCGCAGATGGAGGAAGAGACGCGCTGGATATCGTTACATCCTTTTTTCCGGTATATGTGGCTGTGATAAATGTGACCCATGACGTGCCTGGAGTGACAGTCACCAACATGACAGAGCCCCAGACGGGCTGTCTGCATGATTACGTACTGAGGCCGCAGGATCTGAGGATGCTTGAGGACGCTGATATCTTCATTATAAACGGAGCAGGGATGGAGGCATTCCTTGAAGATATAACGGCCCGGAAAAAGGATCTGAAAATCATCGAAGCGGCGAAGGGCATACCATTGCTCACTGAGGAGGACGGAGAGGAGAACCCTCATGTCTGGGTAAGTCTGACCAACGCTGCCCCGTATGTGAGGAACATAGCAGAGCAGCTTTCAGAGGCGGACAAGGACAATGCAGCCTTGTATGAAAAAAATGCCGCCGCTTATATAGAGAAAATAGAGGAATTGAGCAAAGAAATGCACAGCAGGATCGGCAGCCTGGAAAAAAGGGATATAATAACCTTTCATGAGGCCTTCCCATACTTTGCTCAGGAGTTTGATCTGAACATTGCAGCCGTGGTGGAGAGAGAACCCGGCACTGAGCCGACCCAAAGAGAGCTTGGGGAAATAATTGAGACCGTAGAGCAAACAGGGATAAAGGCGCTTTTTGCAGAGCCGCAGTACTCATCCGGAGCCGCTGAAATAATCGCTGCCGAGACCGGCGCTGTGCTGTATTCATTGGATCCGGTGGTTACCGGTGAAGCAGTGCCGGAGGCTGCAGACGCATATCTTGATGCCATGCGGCAAAATATGGACACATTGATGAAAGCACTGCAATAGGCCGGAGACGGGCCGGGTCGGCCGGCCGCTGCTCCGGAGAGCATAATGACCGGCTTATGCCGGTGGAGAGGTTGAACATGACAGAAAGCCGGTATCATACAAAATGTGAGGGAAAATGCTGCGGTTTTTGCTGCACAAGGATAGAAAAACTCGGTGTTTCAAAGGGATCGGTGGAGATCCTGGAGAATGTCAATATCCACATACACTGCGGAGAACTGACCGCAATCATCGGGCCAAACGGAGGAGGGAAGAGTACTCTGCTCAAGGCTCTCCTCGGTGAGGTCCCCCATTCGGGACAGCTCAAATATCTGGACTCCAATGGCAGCCGCACAGGACAGCCTGTAATCGGATATGTACCGCAGCATCTGAGCTTTGATACCGGTACACCGGCAAGCGTCTCAGACTTGTTTGTTGCCAGCTTGTCAAAGAGTCCTGCCTGGCTGCTGAAACCACGCAGTGTCAGAAAAAGAGCGATAGAAGGCCTGAGGAAGGTAAAGGCTGAGCATCTGCTGGACCGCAGGCTGGGAGCACTGTCAGGAGGCGAGCTGCAAAGAGTGTTGCTGGCCCTGGCCCTGGATCCTGTGCCAAACCTTCTTCTGCTGGATGAGCCTGTTTCGGGAATTGACCAGGGAGGGCTCGAACTGTTTTACAATACAGTAGCCGAGCTGAGGCGCAACTACGACCTTTCTATAATCCTTGTATCACATGATTTTGATCTTGTATCACATTATGCAGACCGTGTTATCCTGCTCAACAGGACAGTGATAGCCTCCGGAACTCCGCAGGAGGTCTTCGGCAATGAGAATACCATGATGACCTTTGGGATAACTAGCCTTTTTACAGGTGCAAGTCAGAGTAATAATGGCAAATGTGATGCGGATCACCAATGCAGTATTGCCGACGGATGCTTTGATAGTGATAAGGAGGACAGTGATAATGCTTGAGCTCTGGTATAACGCAGTGGATTTTTTGCTGCCCTTTGAATGGACTAAGTATGATTTTATGAAAAACGCGCTGCTGGCAGTACTTTTGCTCACTCCGCTGTTCGGGCTCCTGGGGACGATGGTAGTAAGCAACAAGATGGCCTTCTTTTCAGACTCCATAGGCCACGGCGCCTTTACAGGCATAGCCATCGGCGCTCTGTTCGGGGGACTGCAGCCGCTGGCAGGGGCGATATTGTTCTCAGTCGTATTCGCTGTAGTCATCACTGTGATCAAGAATAAAAGCAAGGCTTCAACGGATACCATAATAGGCGTATTTTCATCTACCGCCGTTGCATTGGGATTGATACTGCTCTCATCAGGAGGATTCAATAAATACTCCTCATATCTGGTGGGGGACTTGCTGAGCATTGCACCAATGGAGCTGCTTTTGCTGTTCATTTCGTTCATATCGGTAATAGCACTGTGGCTGCTCATATTCAACAAGGTGTTTTTGGTCAGCATCAACCAGTCACTGGCTGCAAGCCGCGGCATTAACACTCTGCTGGTCGATATCCTTTTTACCATCGCCATCGCAGTAGTAGTCACCATCACTATCCAATGGGTAGGACTGCTTATAATCAATTCCCTTATCGTATTGCCGGCTGCCGCATCGCGCAATGTCACAAGGAATGTGCGGCAGTATCATGCAGTATCAGTCATCATCTCAATGTTTTCAGGCATTTCCGGGCTTATAGCCTCGTATTACCTGAATGCTGCCACCGGGGCTACGATAGTACTGATCGCAGCTGTGATTTTCTTCACTCTTTTCTTCATCAGGAGAAGGTTCGCATAGCTGCATCAGCCCTCCGCTTAAAGCCTGCAAATATTGATAATTATCAGATGGAAAAACCATGACCGTATGTGGTACAATAACCAGTATAGCAAGGGATCGTCATGCTGAAACGCAAAGCAGCAAGGCGTTAAGAGGAGTTGAGCAGATGAGCGAATACATACCTGAGATCCATGGCGTGCTCAGAAGACATATGGTGCGCGTACCTGAAGTCATATCACAGGTCAGCGGCATAAGGATATTCGGAAGATTGATAAAATCCATACTGTTTACGACAGATGTTGCCGTAATAAAAAACTGCAATGCCAATGCAATTATCGCAGTGTACCCTTTTACGCCCCAGCCTGTCATTACCCATACCATCATAGCGGCCTCGGATGTACCTGTCTTCTGCGGGGTCGGAGGAGGGACGACTACCGGAAAAAGGGTAGTCAATCTGGCAATGGACGCGGAGTTCCAGGGGGCCATCGGTGTTGTGGTGAATGCGCCCACACCTAATGATATATTGCGGAAGGTCACACAGAGAATAGACATACCTCTCGTAGTGACAGTTGTTTCAGACAGGACGGATATAGCAAAAAGGATCGATGCGGGAGCGTCGATACTCAATGTGTCCGGAGCCGGGAAAACGATAGATATCGTAAAAAGGATACGGGATCGTTTCCCTGAGGTGCCTATCATTGCTACAGGCGGTCCTAATGAGGATACGATACTCAAAACGATAGAGGCGGGAGCTAATGCTATTACTTACACTCCTCCCACGACTGCTGAGATCTTCAAAGGGCTTATGAACAAGTACAGAAACGCTGATGATATTATCTGACCGGCTCAACAAGCTGTATCTGCATGGTTTGGCGTCAGCATACCCTGAAATGAGAAGCCCGAGGGTGCAGGCAATAGCCGAGCGGCCGGGTTATTGAGTACTATGGTGCAATATCGGTGGGAGGTGATCGAAATTAGTGAAAAAAGGGATGTGTCCAAAGAGGATATCATTAAACGATTCAAGCGCATCGAAGGACAGGTCAAAGGAATCCAGCGGATGATCGAGGAAGACAAGAACTGTATTGATATACTGACACAGATCGCGGCTGTCAGGGCAGCAGTCAACAAGGCGGGAAGCCTGATGCTTGAAAAGCACTCGATGACCTGTATTGAAAATGCTGCAGCCTCCGATGACAGGAAAAAAGCGGTGGAGGATCTGACAAAAGCATTCCAGAGCTTTATCAGTTTCACCGACCGCTGATGCTGCCTCCTGTAGTTCAGTGGAGGGGAGCGTTTTCACGCACCATATCGATTATGGTACGCATGGTCTTCAAATCAGTCTTTCCGGGAAGGTATGTGTACAGTGATCCGTCCTTGTTTACGACAAATGTCGTGGGATAGCCGCTGACCCCAAATATATTCCACGACACATACCCGTCTTCATCCAGAAGGACCTTTATCCCGATATCATTTTTTGTAATATAGTCATTGACCGTATCATAGGGCTCCTGGACATTCACCGCCAGTACCACAGCGTCTCCGGCTTCGGCCAGCTCCCTGTCCAGCTCATTGAAATCAGGCATTTCCTCAATGCAATATCTGCACCATACAGCCCAGAAGTTCAGCACTACTATCTTGCCTCTGTAATCCGAAAGAGTGACGTCATTACCGTCAAGATCCCTGAGTGTGAAGTCGGGCACCATTATCCGGTCATCATCGGCGCTGCCGGCATTATCACCGTTGGCACTTTCATCGGTGTTATCGGCGTTTTCAGGGGATGTACTGTCATTTGCAGATGTGTCATCGGTACCCTCATCCTGCCTGTCGGATATGTCCTGCGATGTGTCTGTGCCGCCTCTGTCTTGTCCGGTCAATGCGTTGGGGACCGGTGGCTGGAGTACTATTTGTGATTTGTATTTATCATAAACGACATATGCTGCCGTAAAAACGAGTGCCAGGGCAGCTATCCATATTATCAGGCTCTTGTATTTTTTCATATGTCCTCCTTTGGGCTAGACCAGGTATCTGAGATAGCCTGTGAATACCAGTATGCCGGCTGCTATAAGCAGTATGCCGGATATTATGCTTATGATCCTGCTGTTCTTTTTAAGCCACGTGAACAAGCCTTTTACACTATCGAAAATCGCAGCTGATACTACAAAGGGTATTGCAAGTCCCAGTGAATAGATCAGCAGCAGTAAAATCCCCTGTACAACTGTATCTGAGTTCCCTGCCAGCACCAGTGCAGATCCCAGGAAGGTGCCAAGGCATGGTGACCAGCCGAATCCGAAAACGATTCCGAATAGTAAGGAACCAGTGAACTTTAAATTCCCTGTCTTTATTTGGAATCGTTTTTCTCTGTTTAAAAAACCTATATTCAAAATTCCGGTGAAGTTGAGGCCAAACAGTACCATAACCACACCGCTGATTTTCTGCAGCAGGTCTCTGTTGTTTTCAAAAAAGCCTCCCAGTGTTGCTGCCAGGGCGCCGAGGATCACAAATACAAGGGTGAAGCCCGCCACAAACCCCAGGGAATTGATGATGAGCAACGATGGTCTGCGGCTGACATGACCGTCTGTCGGAGCTGCCGCAGCAGGACTGGCCCGGGCAGCCCGACTGTCTTCCATGTCGGGCGTCCCCGCCAGGTACATAAAATAAACCGGGAGCATGGGAAGTATGCATGGTGAGATAAATGTCAAAATGCCTTCTGCGAATGTTAGTACATATGGAAGCATACTGCCCGTGCCCTCCCGGTGTTGTTTTCGACTGCTTATTTCTGCGGATACTGGTCATACCGTTGCTTCGTTCCCTGATCAAGTAATTGCTGCGGGTCCTGTAATTCAGTGTAACAAATTTTCCTCGATAATTTCAGCAGATAATTTATCCAATTTTAGTCTGTTCATTATTACTTATTCAGCAGTCATATAATTTATACCCGGACGGGGTATGAACAAACAAAAAAATACTTGAAATTATATAAAATTTTTGTTACTATATACCCACGGGGGGTATATAATTTATATCCAAAGGCTAAGAATAAGCTTGATGCTTATCATAGTATTTTAAAGGAGGTATTGCTTATGTCAGTTAAAGTATATTCAACACCGTCATGCCCATGGTGCACCGTTGCCAAGAATTATCTCAAATCACGCAATGTCCGGTTCGAGGATGTAGATGTGTCCAAAAACAGGGATGCGGCTGCTGAGATGGTGCAGAAGTCCGGTCAGAGAGGCGTGCCTGTCATCGACATAGACGGCAGCATCATCGTAGGCTTTGACCAGGGTGCTATCGACAGCCTGATCAGATAAAAGATCAGAGGACGTTCGGAGGATGGATAAGGGGAAATTTCCAGGCGGGCGGGTACTGCCTTGACTTCTCAGGGAGGATGTCACTGCTGCCACTATATCGTACTGCATTGATAAATAATGAAAATTATTATATAATATCCTCAAATTACTAATACATTCGAGCAGGGCTCGATATCTCATATTTTTTTTGAGAGGGGAGAATATAAATGTTTTGCGAGAATTGTGGAAGTCCATTACCTGAGGACTCAAAGTTTTGTCTTAGTTGCGGCGCAAAAGTACCCGATGCCGGATCAGAGGGTCAGGCAGAACAGGAAGCAGCCGTAGCTGCTGATGCGGTTCAGGTCGATGAAGCACCAGTTGCTGATGCAGTGGTGCAGACAGAACAGCAGCAAGCACCAGCGGAACCTGTGCAAAATGTGCCACAGCCCCCGCCTGCTGCTCCCGCACCCCAACCTAAGCCGGCCCAGCCCGCTCCTCAGGTCCAGACCTACCAGCAGCCCGCTCCTCAGGTCCAGACCTACCAGCAGCCTGCTCCTCAGGCACAGGCCTATCAGCAGCCTGCTCCTCAGGCACAGGCCAATCAGCAGCCTGCAATAGCTAAAACTGAAAGACCGCTGCCTGTGTGGAAGTATATGGGCATGATGCTGCTGACCGGTATTCCGATATTAGGATTTATAATGATCCTTGTCTGGAGTTTCGGACGTTCATGGAACAAAAACACCAGGAATTACGCCAGAGCGGTACTGATTTTTGGAATAATTATTTTTGTACTGTCGATTGCCGGAATAATAATAAACCTTGAGGCGTTAAGAGCTTTGACGGATTATTTTAATTCCAACTTTGAGATCGGTTTTGTTGGCTGAGCATTTCCGACTAACTGAATGATGTTCATGAAGGAGACAATATCGTAAAAACACATTGTCTCCTTTCTTTTACCCTGATGCAGGGTCCGGTCTTTGCGGAAATTATTTCCTGAAGCATTATTGAACGGGATTACACAATAACCGGGTTATGCGAACACATGTTTGATTTGTGTTGCGTTCAGCTGTGTCGTTGGTTATAATATGAGAGGTACAATAAATAATCGAACAGGTGCGGATCAAATGATTACAGACAGAGACAGACAGCAGTTCATACAGTTGAGAAAGGAACTTCTCGAAGCAGAGTTTGGCAGGCTGAACCCTCAGCAGAGGCAGGCCGTTTTCCAGATAAACGGACCGCTTCTTGTGCTGGCAGGTGCTGGGTCGGGCAAGACCTCAGTGCTGGTGAACAGGATAGCATATATGATCAAATACGGAGACGCATACCATTCGGAGAGAGTGCCACAAGGGCTTGCTGAGGCAGATCTGAAGCTTATGCAGGATGCTGTCGGCTCTGTGATCAAGGCCTCCCGTGAAATCAAGGCAGCCTCGGCAAACAGCGATACCTTGTCAGATGAGGAACGGGACAGGCTTGTGAATATTATGCGGGACAGGCCTGCTCATCCGGCGTCGATCCTTGCGATAACCTTCACCAATAAAGCTGCAAGAGAGATGAAGGAGAGGCTTGAGAGGATGCTGGACGGAGCCGTGAACGACATCTGGGTCAGCACGTTCCATGCCTCATGCGTAAGGATACTAAGGAGATATATCGAAAAGCTGGGATACAGCAGAAGCTTCGTCATATTTGATACATCCGACCAGCAGACGCTCATAAAGGACAGCATAAAGGAGCTGAATCTCAACGAGAAAAACTTCCCTGTGAGGGAGGTGCTTTCAAAGATAGGCAGGGCAAAGGATGAGCTGAAGGAGCCTGCGGAGTATGCCAAAGAGGCTGGCGCTGATTTCAGGCTCAGCAAGATCGCACGTATATATGAGCTGTATCAGAAAAAGCTCAGAAGCAATAATGCGCTGGACTTCGACGATATTATACTGCTTACCATAAAGCTGTTTTTGGACCACCCTGATGTAATGGAATACTACCAGAGAAAATTCAAATACATCCTCGTGGACGAGTACCAGGATACAAACACTGCTCAGTATACGCTGGTCAGCCTGCTGTCAAAGCATTTCAGGAATTTATGCGTAGTGGGCGACGATGATCAGAGCATCTATGGATGGAGGGGCGCCGACATCAGAAACATCCTTGATTTCGAGAAGGAATTCAATGATGCAAAGGTAGTTAAGCTGGAGCAGAATTACCGCTCCACCAAAACCATACTCGATGCCGCCAATCATGTCATAAAGAACAATCAGGGCAGGAAGAGCAAGAGCCTCTGGACGGAAAATGAAAAGGGAGAGGGGATCCAGTATTTCGAAGCCGGAAACGAGAGGGAGGAGGCGGACTTCATTGCCCGTCAGATCGATAGCCTGATAGAGGAGGAAGGCAGAAAATACAAGGATTTTGCGCTGCTTTACAGGATAAATGCCCAGTCCCGAGCCATTGAGGAAGCCTTTATGAAGGCCGGCATACCCTACCGTATATTCGGCGGTCTGAAGTTCTATGACAGGAAGGAGATCAAGGATATCATCGCCTATCTGCGTTTGGTACAAAACCCTTCCGATGATGTTGCTCTAAAGAGGATCATCAACGTACCTCGCAGAGGAATAGGAAACACTACACTTGCTGCCGCGGAAGGTGCAGCTGCAAGCAGGAGCTGCAGCATATTTACGATCGTATCCTCGGCCGGTGAGGTGCCGGAGCTCAAACGGGCAGCTTCAAAGCTGACTGAGTTCGCCGACATGATCGGCAGCTTCAGAGCCCTGTCCGACAGCATGACCGTACCGGAGCTGATAGACGCTGTGATCGGCAAATCCGGAATACTTGATGAACTGAAGGCCGAGGAGACGGACGAGGCCAGGACACGTATCGAGAACATAAAGGAGCTTATCTCAGGCGCAATCGAATTTGAGTCTCAAAGCGAGGAGAAGGGTCTGGAGGCATACCTTGCAAATGTCTCTTTGGTGACCGACATAGACAATCTGGACGGGGACGATGACCGTGTCGTCCTAATGACACTGCACAGCGCCAAAGGGCTGGAGTTCCCGGTCGTATTCATAGCCGGCTTTGAGGAGGGAGTATTTCCCGGGATGCGTGCCATGGACAGTGAAGCCGGACTTGAAGAAGAGCGCAGGCTCTGCTATGTAGGCATCACCAGGGCAAGGGAGAGGCTGTATCTGACAAGCACCTACAGCAGGACGCTTTTTGGAAACACGACATACAACAGATGCTCCAGGTTCATGGAGGAGATCCCGGCAGAGTTGGTACAGGTCGTTGGTAAAAAGGCAAAGGTTTTTGATGCTTTTGACGGACGTCAGGGCAGGCTGGGAGACGATGCCGGCGGATTTGGGACGCGGGGTGGCTTCGGCGGTGCCGGGGCGGCCGGTAAAGGCTCGGCAGGTGGCCTCGGCCCAGGAGGTATTGGAGGCATGGGCTTCGGCTCAGGAGGTATGGGAGGCATAGGCTTCGGCTCAGGCGGAAGAGCATCTTTTTCTGCGGCAACGCCCGGGAGGACAGATGAGGCTTCGACAACAGTCGGCGGTAAAGCTGCCGGGCAGGATTATAAGGTGGGAGACCAGGTGGTGCATAAGAAATTTGGTGTGGGAAAGATTTCTGCCGTTATACTGGACAAAGGTGATCAGGTCCTTGAGATAGATTTTAGACACAGCGGAATGAAGCGCCTGATGGCAGCCTTCGCAAATCTGGTCAAGCTATGATGACCATGACAGCAGGCAAAGCCGTGATGGTAAGCTGACTGAAAAAATGAATAAAGTGACTCCGCAATAATGCTTGGTATATCGTGCAGATAATATGCAAATAATACTGTGGCAGTATGGATATGAAGTGATGCTTCCTGTATAGTCTGTCAGCGGCATCCTTTGATCCGATCATTATTTCGGAGGCATGAAATGGATATCTATGATTATAATGAGGACAATCTTTCGACCATAGCCCGTTCCTGCAGCTATCTGAACGCCAGAAATGCACCAGGGCGCAGTCACTCAGGCGATCTGTCCTGCAGTGACTGTATCCATTGGAACGGAAGCGGCTGTTCAAGGAACCATCTGGAAAGCATCGTATCGGAACTGCACCTTGACTGAGAAAGCTCCGGCAGAGTGCGGACTGATAAAATGCCGGAGACCATTTTCCTCAGATGAGCTGCAATACATCTCGCTGGAATGTCACAGCCATGTAAAGAAGTTGCCGAGTCTGTCCACCTCGCCGGGAAGCGCATCAGTGACAGCCAGCCTGTCGATATCTGTCAAGCCAAAATAATCCATGATTTTGCCGTTGATGGCATGATTTATATTCAAACCAAGCAGTTTCTCGTAGTATTCTGTGCTGAGTACATCTGCTACATACATGAGCTTTACTTCATCGGAGTCTGATTTTGCTATGAATGGGGTGTGATGAAATTCGACGATATCGATTATATCATCGCGGATGTTCCATTTTCTGCACAACCAGGCGCCTATTTCCGCATGAGTGAAACCACCCAAAACAGAGCGCTCTGCAACTAATTGATGCATACCCTTCAGCAATTTCTCAAAGATCTCATCAACCAAATCGGGTACGCATATATCAAGCAAGGGTATCCCTATATCGTGGATCAGTCCATATGTGAAAAGCTTGTGTTTATCCAGCTTTTTTATTCGCAGGGATAGAATGTAGCCCGCCGCAGAGGTGCCCAGGACATGTCTCCAATAATGGGCCATCTTGAATTTTCTTTTTTTATTGGTGGTGGTGATCTCAGAAAACAGCTGCTTCGAAAGAAAAAACACCAGGAGGTTTTGCACTGCATCGATCCCCAGGTATATCACTGCGTCCTTTATAGTAGCCATCCCCCTATTGAATTGCTTGGCACTATACACTCCCAATATCAGCTCGCTCAGCTGGTCATATCGGGTGACTTCCTGCACCAATCCATCGATATGCAGTCCTTCCGGATTTTTCAATATGTCGAAAATTCGGCTTACATCCTGCGTAAGCTTTGGAAAATTTTCCGAATTCTCTAAAAGCTCGAAAATTTTCTCGTTTTTCATCCAGCATTCCTCTTAAATCCATTGATCAATTACATTATATACTGTAAAAAAGCGGATATCAAATAATATGAGCCGGCGGAATGCAACATCGGGAAGACTTGCATGAATACAATAATGAGAAGACTAGAGGGGATACAATAGTGTTGATGCTAATTAGCTGTCGAAAATGAATATTATGCTGGGATGTGATATGGTATTCTGCTATAATGTGTATATGCGAAAGACGCAATTTACAAGGTTTAGGGGGATTTGGGCGATCAACATTTGCTCAATACATAAAATGATAAAAAGGATCTCAGCTTTAATATTGATCATATCAATGGTGGTAATCGTATCGGCTTGTGCAGGGAATAGAGATATCGGTCAGGATAACGTGAAACCTGAATGGGAACCAACAGGTCAAACCGATATGACCGGTGGGGAAATGACCGGTGAGGATAATGCGGAACCTGAAGGGGAGCCTACAGGTCACACCAGTATGAGCGGTGGGGAAATGACCGATGAGGATAATGTAGAACTCGAAGGGGAACCAACTGGTCAAACCGATATGATCGGCGAAGAAATTGCCGATGAGGATAATGCTCTAATCGATGATCATACGGCAAAGAACGAAGAAGATAGCGAAACAGCAGCAGAGCCGGTAACGCCAGAGGACGGAGCAGAGCCGGTAACGCCAGAGGACGGAGCAGAGCCGGTAACACCAGAGAACGGAGCAGAGCCGGTAACGCCAGAGGACAGAGCAGAGCCGGTAACACCAGAGGACAGAGCAGAGCCGGTATTGGAGCCGGAAGGTGCTGAGGAAAATGAGGCTGAAAGCAGAGCCCTGGAAGGCCGGATAATCTGTATAGACCCCGGCCACCAGACACGCGGCAATTATGATACCGAACCGGTAGCTCCGGGCTCTGATGAAATGAAGGCAAAGGTCTCAAGCGGCACGGCAGGGGTTAAAACGAAGGTGCCCGAGTATAAGCTCGTTCTGGAGGTGGCGCTGGGGCTCAGGGATGCTCTCGAAAAACACGGTGCCACAGTCATAATGACCAGGACAGAAAACAATGTTGACATAAGTAATGCACAAAGAGCGACTATGGCAAATGACGCAGATGCCGACTTGTATTTTCGCATACATGCGGATGGTTCTACAGACAAATCTGTACATGGAGCATCGGTCCTCATACCCGGAAACGGGTATATCACCGATGAATATGTTCTAAAAGAAAGTGAGAGAGCCGGAAGGTGCATTCTGGACAGCTTTGTGAAGGCTACGGGAGCTAAGCGGAGAGGCTTGGTGAAACGTAACGACCTGAGCGGCTTCAACTGGTGCAGTGTACCTATGGCCTTGATAGAAATCGGTTTCATGTCAAATGCCGAAGAAGATGTGAAGTTAAATACAACAGAGTACCAGGATAAAATGATCAAGGGCATGGCCAACGGAATAGTTGAGTATTTCACGAGCAATTGATACGAAAAAATGAAACTGGATGAATTTGCAATTAAGGGGAGTATTACCTATTTTAAGTGGATGAAATTTCAATTAAGGGCAGAGAGCAGGCTGCTTCAAGAGTACATAATGCAGGATATTGCGAGTTATGTATAACTGATTATGGTTAGAACTCTATAAAATCATTGGTGGCCTTACCCTTAGCTGCAAATTCATCCACTAGGATTCTCTGACCCAGCCCTTAATTGCAAATTCATCCACTAGGATTCCTGATCCTGCCCTTAGCTGCAAATTCATCCATTTGTGTGAAGGAGTTCTGCCCCAAATACAAGGGAGTAATTTTATAGTGAAATGAGCCTGTCCATAACGACGAAAAATTATTGTATTTTTCATTTGACAAAAAAAGGTCTATGCAATATAATAGTTTCAATTCATCTATTTATCTGTTTAGCGTAATAAAGTGATGAAGTGAAATGGGTCCATAAAAACAATAGCAAGAGAGGTGCCAAAATTGTCTAAATGGAATATCTATACGCCGGACGGAGTCCAGGATATCCTGTGTGAGGACTGTTTTACGAAAAAGGAAATGGAGCACAAGCTGAGGATCCTTTTTCGGAGCTATGGCTTTAGTGAGCTTGAAACGCCAGCTATAGAATTTTATGACGTGTTTGCATCTGAAGGCAGTGCGATGCTGCAGGAGAACATGTTCAAGTTCTTTGACCAGCAGGGAAGGATACTGGTCCTGAGACCTGACATAACCGTCCCCGTGGCCAGGATAACCGCAACGAAATTCAGGGATCGGGCATATCCGCTGAGGTTTTCATATATAGGGAACGTCTATCGCTACAACGATTTCGGCGGCGGAAAGCAAAATGAGTTCACCCAGGCAGGTATTGAAGTGCTGGGTGTCAACACTCCGGAATCAGATGCCGAGGTCATCGCCATTGCGATACAGTCACTTAAGGCTTGCGGACCGGAGAGTTTCCAGATCGATATCGGGCAGGTGGAGTTCTTTAACGGTCTGATGGAGGAGACGGGGCTGTCTGAGGAGGATATATCCAAGGTCAGGATGCTGATAGACCGAAAGGATCTGGTGGGACTGGAAGAGTTCCTTAAAAGGAGCGAGATCAGAGAGGATCTGAAAGAGCTGATCTCAGGCCTGCCGGGATTCTTTGGTTCCTCCGATGTGCTGGATAAGGCGCGGGCCTTTGAGCTGAACAAAAGGTCCAGGGACGCTCTGGAGAACATCAGCCAGGTACTCTGCATTCTCGAGGATTATGGCCTTGGCCAGTATATTTCCGTCGACCTGGGAATGCTCAGGGGTCTTGCATATGACACAGGCATCATCTTCCGAGGCTTCACATATGGGGTGGGCTTCCCCGTGCTGACCGGAGGCCGGTATGACAAGCTGGTGGGTGAATTCGGGGCAGAATGTCCGGCTACCGGCTTCTCGCTGGGTGTGAACATGGTGCTGATGGCTCTGCAAAGACAGAAGGTCGAGCTGGGAAAGCCCGGTACGGATACCTTTGTCTGCTATGCCGAAAGTGGCAGGAGGGCTGCGTTTGAATTGTGCAGCGTACTGAGAAAGCAGGGACTGGCGGTGGAGCTTGACATATCCAACAGAACGGCAGATGAGGCAGCGGCATATGCGGCGGAGAAAAAAATCGGCGGTGTTATCAGGATACTGGATGAGGACAATGTGGAAATACACTATATCCAGTCGGGAGAGACCACCAGTGTTAAAATCAGCGAATTAGTGAAGAGGTGATATCATGAGGTATCTTACTATAGCATTATCAAAGGGAAGATTGGCTGATCTGTCCATAGAGCTGCTGGAGAAGCTTGGCATAGACTGCTCCGAATACAGGAACGCATCCAGAAAGCTCATATTCACAGATGAGACAAACAAAATCAAGTTTTTCCTTGTGAAGCCTGCTGATGTGCCTACTTATGTGGAGTATGGCGCTGCAGACATGGGTGTTGTGGGAAAGGATACGCTGCTGGAGGAGGGCAGACACCTTTATGAGGTGCTGAATCTGGGCTTTGCTGCCTGCCGTATGGTAGTGGCAGGCCCAGCCGAGCTGGCGGGAAGGATGGACAGCCTCAACAATAAAAGAGTTGCTACCAAGTATCCCCGAATAGCAAGGGAGTACTTCGAACACAACAGGAGAGAATCCATCGAGGTCATAAAGCTCAACGGTTCTGTAGAGCTGGCACCCCTGGTCGGTCTTTCGGAAGTGATAGTGGATATCGTGGAAAGCGGAAGGACTCTTAAGGAAAACGGGCTTGTGGTACTTGATACGATAGCGGATATAAGTGCAAGGGTGGTTGTAAACAGGGTGAGCATGAAAATGGAAAGCGAAAGGATAAACAAATTGATCGATGGACTCAGGAAGCTGCTTTAGAGCGCGTTGCAGGGCAATAGTGCAACGTTTGCTGCATCAATATAGAGACAGGGTGGTGTTTTGATTGATAAAGATCATCGATATGAGACAGGGAAAGGACACAGGACTGTTTGAAAAGCTCGTTGAAAGGGACAGGGTCGGAAAACAGGATGTGATCGACGTTGTCGGCGAGATACTTGGAAATGTCAGAAAACACGGCAACAAAGCTGTTTTGGAGTATACCGGCAAATTTGACGGAGCGGTGCTCACCGCCGAGTCGCTGAAGGTTTCTCGCAAAGAAATGGAAGAAGCCTATGAGAAGGTCGATAAGAAGCTGCTTGACATTATCAGAAAAGCGAAGGCAAACATAACCACATTCCATGAGAAACAGAAGGAAAACTCCTGGTTCACGACCGGTGAGGACGGCATATTGCTCGGACAGGTATTAAGACCCCTTGAGATAGTCGGTATTTATGTTCCCGGCGGGACAGCCGTATTGACATCGTCTGTGCTGATGAATGCTCTGCCGGCCAAGGTTGCCGGAGTTGAGCGGATAGTGATGGCAACGCCTCCCGCAAAGGACGGCAGTATAGATCCGGCTGTGCTGGTCGCAGCAAATGAATCAGGGGTCACGGAGATTTACAAAATAGGGGGTGCTCAGGCTGTAGCTGCCATGGTGTTCGGCACTGAAAGCGTGCCCAGGGTCGACAAGGTATTCGGACCCGGCAATATTTATGTGGCTACTGCAAAAAGACTTGCATATGGGTACTGTGATATAGACATGTTCGCCGGACCAAGCGAGATAACCATAGTGGCTGATGATACTGCAGACCCTGTGTTCGTCGCAGCGGATCTGCTCTCACAGGCAGAGCATGACGTTCTTTCAGCATCCATACTTGTGACTCCCTCAGTCAAGCTGGCGGAAATGGTCATAGAGGAATTGTCCGTTCAATATGAGGGGCTGTCAAGGAAGGATATCCTGGACAAATCCCTTTCCGAATACTGTGCGGCAGTGATAGTGAACGATCTTGATCAGGCTATGGACGTGGTGAACCGCATAGCGCCTGAACATCTGGAGCTGTGCATAGAGGATCCATTTGGCAGACTGGGGTATGTGAAAAACGCCGGGGCCATATTCCTGGGGAACTGGTCGCCCGAACCTCTGGGAGATTACTATGCAGGCCCGAACCATGTGCTCCCTACAGGAGGAACAGCAAGGTTTTTCTCACCGCTGAATGTAGCCGATTTTGTGAAGAAGTCCAGCGTGATCTCCTACACGAAGCAGGCTTTGGAGAAAGCCGGCGATGCGGTCATTGGATTTGCTGAATATGAGAAGCTGGACGGCCATGCAAATGCTGTAAAGGTACGGTTTAAGAAATAGGGGGCAAAATTTGAGCACGACTCAAAAAATGCTCAATGAAGGAGTCTATAATATGAAAAAATACTGGAGCAGGCTGGCTGCAGGGCTGGTGCCCTATGTGCCCGGAGAGCAGCCGAAGGATAAAAAATATATCAAGCTGAATACCAACGAGAACCCATATGGGCCATCGCCAAAGGTGCTCGAAGCTGTGAGACAGGCAACCGACGATATGCTGAGGCTTTACCCCGATCCGTCCTGCAGTGCCCTTATCGATGCGGCTGCGGAAAGCTATGGGGTCGGACGAGACCAGATATTTGCCGGAAACGGGTCAGACGAGGTGCTGGCATTTGCCTTCATGGCCTTTTTCGATCCGGGCAGGAGGATCATCTTTCCTAATATCACATACTCCTTTTATCCCGTCTACGCTTTACTGTTCAATCTCGACTATGTCACAACACCGCTGGACAGCGAATTCAATATACCCACTGAAGGATTGATGAAAGGCAGCGGCGGGATAGTGCTTGCAAATCCTAATGCGCCTACAGGCAAAGCAATGCCGCTGTCTGCTATACGAGGCATACTGGATGCCAGTCCTGATAAGGTCGTTATAGTGGATGAAGCTTATATCGATTACGGAGGAGAGTCGGCCATCGGACTTATCAATAAATATCCGAACCTGCTGGTGATCCATACATTTTCAAAATCAAGAGCGCTGGCAGGCATGAGGATAGGCCTTGCCTTCGGTGACAGCGGGCTCATACAGGCCCTGGAAAACGTCAAGAATTCCTTCAATTCATACACGCTGGACAGGCTGGCCATTGCCGCGGGAATTGCTGCTCTGCAGGACCCGGAGTACTACAGGGGCACACTGCAAAGGGTGCTGGCCACTCGTGAGAAATTTGTCAACGACTTGAGGGAAAGAGATTTTTATGTCACTGATTCATCAGCGAATTTCGTTTTTGTCAGCCACAAAACCATAAGAGCCGAGGAGCTATTCAAAAGGCTGCGGCAGGCAGGCATACTTGTCCGGTATTTTAGGGATCCGCTGATAGACAACTATCTGAGGATCAGTATCGGGAAGGATGAGGAAATGAAGGCCCTTGTTGAGGAAATCGACCGGATACGGGGTCGGGCTTGAATAATTCCCTTATTTGAGAATGATAAACACTTGGGGAGGCCACTTGAACAAGATGCTGATTGCAAATGTGGCTGAAGTTTTGTAAAAACTGGTGGAATTATACCACGGTGTTTTGCTATAATTACGTAGGATAAGAGTTATATGGAGGTGCGATATGTCCAGAAGCACGGAATTGAGCAGAAAAACAGCTGAGACCGATATCTCGCTGAGGCTTGACATCGACGGAAGCGGCAGCTCGTCTGCAGATACAGGAGTCGGATTCCTGGATCACATGCTGACACTGCTTTCAAGGCACGGACTGATGGACCTGGAGGTCAAAGCCACCGGCGATCTGCAGGTGGATGCTCACCATACGGTGGAGGATGTCGGTATAGTACTCGGACAGGCGTTGAAGCAGGCGCTGGGGGACAAAAGATCCATTAAGCGCTATGGGACTGCTTATGTTCCGATGGATGAGGCGCTTGCCATGGTTTCGGTGGATATCGGAGGCCGTCCCTACCTGGTATGCAATATCAAATTCGCAGGAGAACGCGTGGGAGATATGGATACGGAGCTGGTCGAGGAATTCTTCAGAGCTGTTTCGGTGAATGCCGGTATGAATATCCACATCAATGTGATGTACGGAAGCAACAACCACCATATCGCAGAGGCTGTATTCAAGGCGTTCGGCAGGGCGCTGGACGAGGCGGCAGGCTTTGACGGGCGCATAGACGGAGTAATGTCCACAAAGGGAATGCTCTGAGTGATATGACAGCGGTGCATTTTAATGATCGAAGGAATCGATTCTATTAATGAAAGGATAATATATGCTGCTAAATGATACGAGCTTTATCGACAAACCGCTATTTATCAAGGGGAAGGTGAGAAATGTATATGATCTGGGGGATAAGCTGCTGATCGTAGTAACCGACAGGATATCAGCTTTTGATGTTGTGTTCCCTAATCTTATCCCCAATAAGGGAAAGGTACTCAACAGCATATCGGAATTCTGGTTTGGTTTCACCTCGGGTATAATAGGAAACCACATGATCACCACCGACGTCTCTCAATACCCCGACGGACTTTCAGATTTCACACAGGAGCTGCAGGGAAGATCCATGCTGGTGCATAAGGTTGAGATGGCGCCGGCTGAATGCATAGTGAGAGGCTATCTGGAAGGCTCAGGCCTGAAGGAGTACAATGAATCCGGGTCCATATGCGGCACAAAGCTGCCGGCTGGACTGAGGCAGGGCGACAAGCTGCCCGAGCCGATATTCACCCCGTCCACCAAAGCGTCTGAAGGTCATGATATAAATGTTTCCTTTGAAGAGCTGGTAAAAAGCATAGGACGGAAATTTGCAGAGCAGCTGAGAGACAAAAGCATCGCCCTCTATAAGGCGGCTGCCCGCCATGCTGAGGGCAGAGGCATCATCCTTGCCGATACGAAGTTTGAGTTCGGGATGCTGGACGGGAAGCTGGTGTTTGCTGACGAAGCATTCACGCCGGACTCCTCAAGGTTTTGGGATATGGCCGACTATGAGCCCGGCAGGCAGCAGAAGAGCTTTGACAAGCAGTTTGTCAGAGAGTACCTTGAAAGCATAAAATGGAACAAACAGCCCCCGGCGCCGGTACTGCCGGAGGATGTTATCCGTAAAACAGAGGGAAAATATATCCAAGCATATGAAAGAATAACAGGAAAAAGGCTGGTACAAATTTGATCGCAATAATAGATTACGGAGTGGGAAATCTCGGCAGTGTGGAGAAGGCGCTGAAGTTCATCGGACTTAAGGCGGTGGTCACCTCCGATGCTGGAGTCATCGGGAGGGCCGATGGTGTAGTGCTTCCCGGCGTAGGAGCATTTTCATCCGCAATGGCCAGCCTAGAAAGCCATGGGCTGGTACAGGCGGTAAAGGATATAGTCAGGGAAAACAGGCTGTTTTTTGGGATCTGCCTGGGCATGCAGATGCTCTTTGAGCACAGTGAAGAAGGCGGAGGTAAAGTCGAAGGCCTAAGCCTTTTCAAAGGAGAGGTCAGGGCTTTGTCAGGGGATATGGGGCTAAAGGTGCCCCATATGGGATGGAACTCGCTGGACATCAGTGACTGCCCGCTGTATAAGGGACTGCCGGATAAACCATATGTCTACTTTGTACATTCCTTTTATCTGAATGCCGGGGACAAATCGATGGTCACAGCGACCTGTGACTATGGAGTTACCTTCGATGCTGCCATTGGAAGCGGACGAGTCTTTGCGACGCAGTTCCATCCGGAAAAGAGCGGAGAGACAGGGCTGACGATACTTAAAAACTGGGCCGGACTGATATAACAAGGCGTTTTAACGAGGCGGGCATATCTCCCGGCAACGAGGCTTTTTAAAATGATGCGTCATAATGTAAATAATACAAATACACAACATGACAGGAGTTGAAGATATGATTATCTATCCCGCGATCGACATAAAGGACGGCAGATGCGTCAGACTGGTGCAGGGCCAGTTCAGTGATGTGACGGTATACTCTGACAATCCTATTGAAATGGCTTTCAAATTTGAGCAAATGGGCGCAGAGTACATCCATGTGGTGGATCTGGACGGGGCCAGGCTGGGAAGTCCCCAGAATACAGCAGTCATAAGCGAGATGGCGGTAAAGCTCGGTATCCCGGTCCAGTTGGGAGGCGGCATCAGAACCATCGAAACCATCGAGATAATACTCTGCAAAGGAATTGAAAGAGTGATCCTTGGAACCTCGGCGGTGAATGACCAGGAGCTTGTAAAGAAGGCTGTGGGCAGCTTCGGAAAGAACCTGGCAGTGGCGATAGATGCAAAGGACGGGCTTGTGGCCATCGAGGGATGGGCAAAGACAAGCGAGTTTGCGGCGATAGGCTTTGCAAAGAAGATGGAGGAGCTTGGCGCAAGCATCATCATTTACACCGACATATCCAGGGATGGGATGCTGAAGGGACCTAACCTGAAGGCGATGGAGGAGATGGTCAAGGCTGTGGGGATAGATGTCATCGCCTCCGGAGGAGTCACAAGCCTGCAGGATATCAAGGATCTGAAGAATATCGGCGTTTCAGGAGCCATAGTAGGAAAGGCCCTGTATACCGGTGATGTGGATCTGAGAGAGGCCATTGCCGCAGCAAAGTAATATTGAAGGAAGAGGTGCAGTAAATGCATACTAAACGGATAATACCATGCCTTGATGTTCTTGACGGGAGAGTCGTAAAGGGAGTGAATTTCGTCAATTTCAAGGATGCAGGCGACCCTGTGGAGAATGCCGCATTTTATGACAAAGCCGGAGCAGATGAGCTGACCTTTCTTGACATCACTGCATCAGCGGATGCCAGAAGCATCATGATCGACGTGGTGCGCCGGGTGGCAGAGCATGTTTTCATCCCCTTCACAGTGGGGGGCGGGATCAGGACCTGTGATGATTTCAGGGAGATACTCAAGGCAGGTGCAGACAAGGTTTCTGTCAATTCGGCAGCTCTGAAGAGGCCTGAGCTCATATCTGAGGCGGCGGAGCTTTTTGGCAGCCAGTGCGTGGTGGTTGCCATCGATGCAAAAAGACGGACGGGCGCAGACGGATGGGACGTTTATCTCAACGGCGGGCGTGTCAATACGGGTCTGGATGCAGTGGAATGGGCGGTCCGTGCCGAGAAGCTGGGAGCGGGTGAGATACTTCTGACAAGCATGGACTGTGACGGCACAAAAAACGGGTATGATATAGAGCTGACGAGGGCAGTCTCGGAAAGCACGGGCATACCGGTAATAGCTTCGGGGGGAGCAGGAAGTATGGAACATTTTTATGAGGCTTTGACCGAAGGCAAGGCGGATGCGGTGCTGGCGGCATCGCTGTTCCACTTCAGGGAACTGGAGATACGCGATGTCAAGGCATATCTCAAAGAAAAAGGGATAGAAGTGAGGGCGTGAAATGGCGAACATTCTGGAAATGGTAAAATACAATGCCGATGGGCTTGTACCTGCAGCAGCACAGGACATCAGGACCGATGAGGTGCTGATGCTTGCATATATGAATGAGGAGTCGCTGAAGAAGACCATCGAAACAGGATTGGTCCACTACTACAGCAGGAGCAGACAAAAGCTGTGGTGCAAGGGTGAGACCTCCGGGCACTATCAGAAGGTCAGAAGCATCAGTATCGACTGTGACGGCGATACACTGCTTATCAAGGTGGAACAGACCGGGGCGGCATGTCATACCGGCCACCGCTCGTGCTTCTTCACCAGGCTGGAGACAGACGAGCTAAAGGCAGGAGCAGGCATGATATCTGATACGGCTGCTGCCGGAAACGACAGCGTTCCTGATTTTGCCCCAGACAATACTGCCGGCACCGATACTGCCGGGGCCGAAGTCCTGGGGAAGGTATTTGGTGTAATATGTGACCGAAAGGCACACCCGAAGGAAGGCTCATATACAAACTATCTTTTTACCAAGGGGCTTGACAAGATACTCAAAAAGGTCGGAGAGGAGGCCTGTGAGGTAGTCATAGCATCGAAAAACGGATCGCCCGGAGACATCAGTGCCGAGGTTGCGGACCTCTTTTATCATATAATGGTCCTTCTGGCACAGCAGGGAATGACATTGAATGATATATACGAAGAATTGAAAAAACGAGAGTAACACAGAAAAACGATGAAATTTCATACAACAGCCGGATAATCGCGCCAATTACTTCTAAAACGGCACATTTTAGAAAAAACGCATATTTGATTATAAAATGGATAATATATTATATTATTAATGTGATTAGCACTCAATATAAGTGAGTGCTAACAAATTGTAAAAAAACACTACAGGAGGTATACTTTATGAAAATAAAGCCATTAGGTGAAAGAGTCGTTATCAAAATGCTTGAAAGCGAAGAGACCACAAAAGGCGGCATAGTCCTGCCAGGCAGTGCAAAGGAAAAGCCCCAGGTAGCAGAGATCGTGGCTGCAGGCCCCGGCGGATATGATGACAAGGGCAGAGAGATCAAGATGGAAGTCAAGGTGGGAGACAAAGTACTTATAAGCAAGTATGCCGGCACAGAGGTCAAGATCGACAATGTTGAGTACACTATACTCAAGCAGAGCGATATTCTGGCTGTAGTTGAGTAATAGGCGGGCAATCGCTTGAAAATATTAAATGCTGACAAGGAGGCATAAATCATATGGCAAAAGAAATCAAATTCGGAGAAGAAGCAAGACGCGCGCTGGAGAGCGGCGTTAATCAGTTGGCTGATACAGTAAAGATCACCCTTGGACCCAAGGGTAGGAACGTAGTTCTCGATAAGAAATTCGGTTCACCTCTGATCACCAATGACGGTGTCACCATCGCAAAGGAGATCGAACTCGAAGACAAGTTTGAAAACATGGGAGCACAGCTCGTAAAGGAAGTCGCAACAAAGACTAATGACGTTGCAGGCGACGGTACTACTACAGCGACACTGCTTGCACAGGCTATTATCAGAGAAGGCCTCAAGAACGTAGCAGCCGGTGCTAACCCGATGATCCTCAAGAGGGGTCTGGCAAACGCTGTTGATGCTGCTGTGGAAGCAATAAAGGAAAACAGCAGAAAGATCAAGGGCAAGGAAGACATTGCAAGAGTTGCTGCTATTTCAGCAAATGACGAGGTCATAGGCCAGCTCATTTCCGATGCAATGGAGAAAGTGACAAACGACGGTGTTATCACTGTTGAAGAGTCCAAGACCATGGGCACGAATCTGGAAGTCGTTGAGGGAATGCAGTTTGACAGAGGCTACATCTCTGCATACATGGTAACTGACACTGACAAGATGGAAGCGATCCTCGACGATCCATATATCCTTATCACAGACAAGAAGCTCAGCAGCATCCAGGATCTTCTGCCGCTCCTCGAGCAGATCGTACAGTCCGGCAAGAAGCTGCTCATAATCGCTGAGGACGTTGAAGGCGAAGCCCTCACTACATTGATACTCAACAAGCTCCGCGGAACCTTCAATTGTGTTGCTGTCAAGGCTCCCGGCTTTGGCGACAGAAGGAAAGAGATGCTCAGGGATATAGCTATACTGACAGGCGGACAGGTGATCTCCGATGAGCTCGGACTGGAGCTGAAGGATACGAAGATATCCCAGCTTGGTAAAGCCAGACAGGTCAAGGTCCAGAAGGAAAACACCATCATCGTTGACGGCGCAGGCAGTCAGGAAGAGATCAAGAAGAGGATCGGCTCCATCAAATCACAGATCGAAGAGACAACTTCTGATTTCGACAGGGAAAAGCTTCAGGAAAGGCTTGCTAAACTGGCCGGCGGCGTAGCTGTCATCCAGGTAGGCGCAGCTACCGAGACTGAAATGAAGGAAAAGAAGCTCCGCATCGAGGATGCCCTTGCTGCAACAAAGGCTGCAGTTGAGGAAGGTATCGTTGCAGGCGGCGGCACAGCATATGTAAATGCTATCCCGAAGGTGGCTGAACTTTTGAAAACAGCCCAGGGTGATGAAAAGACCGGTGTTCAGATCATAGTCAAGGCTCTTGAGGAGCCCATCAGACAGATCGCTGACAATGCGGGCCTCGAAGGCTCTGTAATAGTTGACAAGGTAAAGGGCAGCGCAGCCGGTATTGGCTTCGACGTACTCAAGGAAGAATATATCGACATGATCAGCACCGGTATCGTTGATCCTACAAAGGTCACCAGATCGGCTCTGCAGAACGCTGCATCAGTAGCATCCATGGTCCTGACTACCGAGAGCGTAGTTGCCGACAAGCCGGAGAAGGAACCCCCGATGCCGGCAGGAGCACCCGGTGGAATGGGCGGAATGTACTAATCCATTAAACAATTTGATGTAATCAACATAGAGGAATGCTGCAGATGCGGCATTCCTCTTTATTGTGCCGAATTATACAATGAATCCGCCGGACGCCGCATGCCCCTGGGACACAGTGGGCATCGGTCAAATCACAGCATTGGAAACATAAATCGGTCCTGTTTCGTCTATTCTATAGTTGAACTTATCGGGGAGGACTGACTAGTGAAGAGAGTATTTTCCTTAATAATAGCAATGCTTTTGATTTTTACCATGACTGCATGCTCACAGCCAGACACAGTGAAGCCTGGGTCTGCTGCAGTAAATGAAGGGAGCAGTGCAGCAGATGACAATATGAGCACAGATAAGGGACAGGATCCAGGCGCTGTAATGAGAGTCAAGGTGATGAACATGGACAGCAGCTCGTTCCTTGCGGCAAGTATGGAAGAAGGAGCTAACGCAGCAGACATATACCGGATCAATGCAGAGAAGATCAAGCTATTTGACAAAAACAGCGTATCGGCAGACATTGATGAGCTGAAGACCGGTATGATAGTTGACATACACTACGATGGAGCTGTGATGGAAAGCTTTCCGATGCAGCTTGGCGGTATTGGAAGCATTCATATCAGGGAGGAGGGAGACGATATCGCAGGCCTCTATATGCAGGTAATAAAGGATCTGTACAAGGTGGATCCGGGACTCAACAGCGATATCCAGCGGCTGGCATTCGATCTCAATGGAGCACCAAACCTGACTGAAACGGAAAAAACCGCGCTGGTCTACTTGGCAGGCAATGAATTCGGACTTGAGACACTGCGTGGGACCTTCGAAGAATTGCGTGAGCAGGGCTACATCGATAAGGATCTGCTCGCTTTTGAAACGGGACTGCTTTATACCATAGAGGTCAAGTCCCAAGAGGAGGACAGCTTTGTGTTTGATGCCCGAAAATGGCGCGGCGGAGACGGAGCATACTACTTTCTCAACTGTACTGCCAAAAAGGGGAAGGATGGCTGGACCTACACTATCGGCGGAGAAGCGATCTCGTGACATCCTAGTTGGGTCACACTGCGATCAGCCAGTTGTTCTGCCTCCTGTATTCGCTGGGTGAGACACCGTAATGCTTTCGGAACTGCCTGCCGAAATGTGCAGGATCATTGAAGCCTACCCGTTCATATATCTCAGCTATGGGAAGAGTTGTATCCTTCAGCATCTGTGAAGCTATGTAAAGGCGCAGCCTCATCAGATATGTCATGATGGTCGTACCGGTGGTTTCAAGGAAGTCTCTGCCAAGGGATGTCCGGTTAATGTGGAACTTTTTCGTAAGCTGGGCCAGTGTTATCCTGCGGAAGTAATTGGCATGCAGATATTGTATTACTTCGTCTATTTCGTCATTTTCCCTGCTTAAACATATATATTCTGTGGACTGAGGCTGGTCCTGGAGCCCCGAGAGTAAAAACAGAAGCTCTATCACATGAGAGCGGCTCCTGCATGGCCAGTATCCATCAGGCTGCAGATCGATCTGGTCTTCTATGGAATCAAAAATCCCGCTTATACGTTTTGCCGTACCCGGTCCTATGTTCAACTGGCCTGTGAAGCCTCCCTGCCTCCGGCAGAAGGGACCCAGCCAGTAAATATCCTGCAGCTCGGTATATGTAAGCTCGTCATCATCTGCGCGTATCTTGTCAAAATCCAAGGAAATATTGATCAAATCAGGATGGAACCAGACAGTCCTGGCGCTGCAGCTGCCGCAGTTTTCAAACCTGAAGATGTCAAGCTCATTAAAGCAGAATACGACAGGCGCAGCAAAAACATGCCTCCTGCTGCCGATCCTGATAATACCGCTGCCCTCCTCCACAAATATTATCCTTAGTGCTTCCCTGTATCCCTTATTGGGATCGAGAGCGCCCTCCCTGCCGCAGCGGAGGTTGATCCTATAGCCCGTTAGATTCTTCTTTCCTATTGTTGCAAGATCCATAAACACATCACCCTATATTACTATTTCTGGATAATAAAAGTATATCAAAACTTGCCCGCGGGTAAGAGTAGAAAGATTTGGGATGTTGGTAAGACTAATTTCGGTTGGGAGCCGGCTTGCATGATCCTCCAACTATCCCAGGGAGATAGCTGCATTTTTCAGGTCATGAATGCTTCTATAAATTGTCGGCATTGATGTGATCCGCGTATACAGATATACTTATCTTGTAGGTGAATGGCCACTCCTTCACTAGAAAACAATGAGGTGATGATATATGAAACCGACACAAAAGGAATTGACACAATGGGCTATAGAGCAAATACAGAAGAAATACAAGGATGATGTGGCTCTGCTGATAGGTATCTCGGGACATGCGCTGGAAGATGACTGCCACGGAGAGTGTTTCGACTATTTCGTACCGGCAAACGAAAATGGAAACAAGCTGGGACAGACGTTCATCATAGACGGTGTGGGACATGATCTGTATCCCCGTTCCTGGCAGCGGATCGAGAACATGGCGAATTTCGATGACGATTTTACATACGGCCTTGCTGATGCAATCATATTGTATTACAGGAGCGAAGAGGATCTGAAGCGCTTCAGGGCAATGCAGGACAAGCTGAGAGCAAACCTTGCGGATAAGGGATTCATGTTGAAAAAGGCTCTTGAGAAGCTAGATGCAGCTATGGATATATACCGCACTATGATGTTTGAGGAGAGGCTCTGCAAGGTGAGGATGGCCGCGGGGTTTATCGCACGCTACCTTTCTGTCGCTGTGGCCGGTATGAACGGGTCATATTTCAGACAAAGACTTGATCTGGAAACCGTGGAACTGGCTCAGATGAAGGAGATACCGGAAAACTTCATCCCGTGCTTCGAAGGGATAGTCAAGGCTAAGTCCGTCGATGAACTGCGAAGATACAGCCATGAGATCATCAGCACAACGCGGAAATTCATTGCGGAACACAAGCAGACAAGTGCACCAGGGGACATGAAGCCCGACTACGAGGACCTGGCCGACTGGTATGAGGAAGGCTCGCTGACCTGGCGAAGGATCTACCATCACTGTGATACTCATGACTATAAGAGAGTCTTTCCGGATGCGATCAACCTTCAGTATGAACTGAGCATAATCCAGGAGGAATTCGGACTCAAGGAAATGGATCTGCTTGGGAGCTTTGATGTGGCTGACCTGGGTACGTTCAAACAGAGAGCGGCTGAACTGGAGCGCTATATAGTATCTGAAATCGAAGGCCGGGGCATCGTTCTGAATAAATATGATACACTGGAACAGTTTTTGGCAAAAAACAGTTAAAGGGGCACAATGATGAAATACAAAAATGCATCGGAGATCCTCCCTGATGAGCTGCTGAAGGAGGTCCAGAAATATGCCTCCGGTGAAACCCTCTATATCCCCAACAGGGCGGAACGCAAAAAGTGGGGGCATGATTCCGGAGCAAGAATGTTCTATAAACAGCGCAACGAGGAGATAAAGAACAAGTATTTCCAAAAGGTAAGCATCGATGAGCTGGCAGAGGAACACTGCCTTTCTGTGGAGACCATCAGAAAGATCGTATATAAATAATGCTGCAAAAACCAAGGGACTGTCTCAAAAGAAGGTGGAAATCTGATTTTGAGCAGTCCTTTTTATCGTTGGACAAAGGCTTCGTCCCGAATCAGAAGCCCTCCATTTCAGCCATTTCAATGGTGATGCAGCTCACATATTTATTTACACATTAGTTGAAATTTTGTACACACCAAAGCGGCGAGTCTTTCGGCAAAAAGAACTGCCTCAAAGTTCATTTTGAGGCACCCCCTGCCCTTCAGCTATATTATAACACATTGAATATTTCAATAACAGCCTTTTATTAGGCGGTCATACGATGTATCATATATGTTGCACGTCCTTTGTTGACAGCTTTCTGCTCACACCTGCGGGGCATGATCGATTTTTTTGATTTTTGTCCAGACTACTTATTTAACTCCGGGAGGTATTATATGATCACCGATAAGAATATACTGGCTGCTGAATCTGCATACCTGGGGAAGGTAATGTCTGAGATCCGAGATCAACTGGAAGCAGGGGTCAATGCGGCCGATAGATTCAAGAAGGATGCAATCGAGCTGCAGAAGGATATGTGGGAGGAGGTCAAATGCAGACCCACCGATTTATCCGACCTGGATGCTCCCGCCATGTCATGGCAGTTTCAGGCCGATATAGCAAATCAGGCCCGGAAATACAAATTTTCATACGATACAGTGCTGCGCCTTGAAAAAATGCTGAAGAATCCTTATTTCGGACGGATAGACTTCATCGAGGACGGGGAGGGCGAGGCGGAGAAAATATATATCGGATTAGGTAACCTTTACTCGGACGGTAACACCAGCATACTTGTCTATGACTGGAGAGCACCCATTTCCAGCATGTTTTACGACCACGAAACCGGTCCCTGCAGCTATATGTCACCCATGGGTGCCATATATGGACGCATGCTGCTTAAAAGGCAGTACAAGATCGAAAATCAGCAGATAGTCTATATGTTTGACAGCGACCTGCGGATAAATGATGAAATGCTGCAGGAAATACTCGGTAAAAGCACTGACAGCAGGATGCGCACCATAGTAACAAGCATTCAGAAGGAGCAGAACAGGGTCATTAGGGATGACCAGACCAGGGTGTTGATAGTGCAGGGCCCCGCCGGAAGCGGCAAGACCTCCATAGCGCTTCATAGAGCAGCTTATCTGCTTTACAGGTATCGAGAAAGCATAAGATCCGAGAACATACTCATTTTTTCTCCCAATCATGTATTTGAGGATTATATTTCCAGTGTCCTTCCCCAGCTTGGTGAGGAAAACATCAGCAGAAGCACCTTCGCGGACTTCTTTAGTAAGCTGGCAGGCCGTGGCTGTCATGTGGAAACAATGAACTCCCATATGGAATATATTCTTTCGGGCAATCCTCACCCGGTAAGGCTGAAGAGTATTAAGCTAAAGGCATCCAGCATCTTTCCGGGTATTATCAGTAAGTATGCCGGATACCTTGAAAGCGGGAGAAATATTGAATTCAGGGGCCTGAACCACGGCGGCAGCACTATTGTCCCGGCTGAAGAAATCAGGAAGCTTTTTGCTGAGGACTATAGGTATCTGCCTTACATCAAACGTCTCAACAAGCTGAAGCAAAGACTTTTGTACTTGGTGGAGCCTTATGTCGAGGCACGGGCAAAGGAGCTGCTAAATAGTGATTTGGCTGAGGATATATCATTGAACGGAAAAGAGAGAAAAATTGCTGCAGCCATGAGATCCAAGGCTGAATTCGAGCAGATCATGAATGAGATCGAGAGGATGACGGCATTTGATATAGTCGGCTTGTATAAGGAGATGTTCAGGAATATCAGATCATTTGTGGACTCCGGTATGCTCCCCGGCCCCGAAATCGATTCTGATCATTTGGATGCAGCTGCAGCGTATACGATGCGCCAACTGGAAGACAGGTTTATCAGCTATGAAGATATGGCGCCTGTCATACTGCTTATGATTTCGCTGGGTGCCGACAGCGATGTAAAAGCAATAAAGCATGTGATAATTGATGAAGCCCAGGATTACACGCCGGTGCAATACGAGATAATCAAGCGAGCCTTCGGACATAGCAACATGACAATACTTGGCGATATCAATCAATCGATAAATTCATATATGAATATTGGCAGCTTTGAGGCTGCAGCAGATATATTTGGAACTAAGGGCACCACAGTTATATCATTGACAAAAAGCTACCGTTCAACGAAGGCAATTGCCGATTTTTGCAATGAACTGCTTTTAACGGACAATGCTGCGGAGCAGCTTGACAGGAGCGGCAACAAGCCATTGGTCATAAAGTCGACTAAAGATGAGCTTTTCAACAGGATCTCAGACGATATCAAAAGCCTGAGAAGTGAGGGACATAAGCTGATAGCGGTGATATGCAAAAATGCCAGGCAGTGCAGAGCGTATTATGAGGGCCTCAGGAAGTTTTCCGATATTAGTCTGATCACTGATCACAATGAAGAGTATCAGGGCGGCACGATCATTATCCCATCCTATCTTGCCAAAGGCCTGGAGTTTGATGCTGTGATCGTCTGCACGGCAGATGCACGCAATTACTCAGGTGAAGAGGACAGGAGGCTGCTATATACTGTCTGCTCAAGAGCACTGCATGAACTTCATCTATACTATTGTGATGAGTTGACACGCTTTATAAAGGAAATGAAAATGGATCTATACCAATCAAGCCAATAACGATGATAAGCAAGTCATGTAGTGAGCTTCAATCCGCTCGTCCCGGCTTAGGTATACCGGCCGGGCTTTGAACTCACTTTCTGTGTTGACATAAGCCAAAGGTTTAAGAATATTTTCTCTATTCAACTGACAATGACCCATCAAATGCGGCAGGATTTGACAATACTTTATGGACATATTATAATAGATGGAAAGAATTTGCTAGAGAAGGAGAGTGCTTATTTGTGAAGAAGAATTTGCTTTTTAAGGTTACCCTGGTTGTGTGTATTCTGATCATGAGTACCGGAATTGTTGCTGTAGGAGCTTCATTGAAAACCGAGATAAAGGCAATATTGAATCAGGAAATCAAAATTAAGTACAATGGGATTGAGCAGAACATGACTGATGTTAATAATAATCCTGTATACCCGATTTCATATAATGGTTCTACATATCTCCCTATTCGTGCGGTCAGCGATATGCTGGGGGTTGAAGTAGAATGGGATGGCAAGACTCAGACAATTATGCTTGGGAACGAAGAAATCAAGCCTGTAAGTTTATTGAGTCTGGAGTATAAATCGAGCAGCAGCAGCAACAAAGCTGCAGATAAAGGGTCACTGACTGTAACAGGTGATCTTGGATCAGATATAGTATATAAAGATGGCTTCAGCTATACTGTTTGGAACGGTAACAGGTCAGCAGACATAAGATCCGCATTTGTTGTTACTTTAGACGGAAAGTACAACAGAGTATCTTTTGATGCATATGTTAATGCCGGAGAAGAGCATAACGACAAAAAATATACATATTATGTTTATGACATGGATACAGGAAATACAATAGCAGATATAGAAGTTGAGAATGGGCAGATCAAAAAAGTCGAGGAGATCGATGTAACCGGAATCAAAAAAATCGGTTTTGCAGCACAAAGCAACGTCTACTTCGACAGCAAGCCGAAGGCATATTTCTACAATCCGATTGCTGAGTTTGTGATCGAGGATTAACATAAAGGCGAGGGAAAAAATGGTACCACTATGTGGTGCCATTTTTTTGTGGGTGCGCCCGGACTCAATATTCCATTGTACTGGAGAAGGTTATCATCTATCCGGATAAACTATTATTTCAAAAAAATACCAATTTGTTTCTTTTTGTGTTATAATAAAGTAAAATATATTTGGACATGTTTTGGAATATTGCAGGTTTGAGGGCGGATAATGGGCACGTTGCTTGCTGAACTGGCATCCAGAGAGATATTGACGGGAATGACCGTAAAGCGGCTGAGAGAATACATATCAAACAAGTATCCTCACCTTTCGCCTGCCTTGAGGGCGGGTATATTCGCCGATGCCGTCAACAGGATAGTGGCGGGGAAGCTGCCGGAGCTTCCTAAAGACAGGGTCAGTCTTTTCAGGGCCTTCCTATATGGCGATGCCGCTAAGAAGCAGGCGTTC
The DNA here is from genome assembly GCA_012519745.1 of Clostridiaceae bacterium. GTDB lineage: Bacteria > Bacillota > Clostridia > Acetivibrionales > DTU013 > DTU013. Next base: position 74,967 of record JAAYPO010000044.1, read on the forward strand.
AGCATTGATTGCTCCGATATATTCAAATCGTCCCTAAAGCTCAAGACAGAAGACGAGCAATTTGTGAAGGGACTGGCAGTATGGCTTGAGGAGTCGCTTTTATCACCGGTATCGGAGGAAAAGGTATTCGAGTATGTAAGAAATGCATGCAGAATGCTGGAAGAAACTCCGGATGCGGATATTGAGAAGGTGTTGGAAACTATAGAGAGCAGTGTCGGCGATATCAGACCCAAAAAACGATTGATTTCGCTGATACGCATGAACCCGGCAGCCGGCGGGGCTATGCAGGAAACGCAAAAGGAAGCGGAAAATGATACCGGACGGAAGCATGGGGACAAGAAGTACGTACGGGGAGAGGACCTTGGTGTAGAGGCAGTCGGCAAAGAGGGTGCAGGCCAGGACTGGATCGTGATCAGGGAAAGGGCATCGGCGGGGGAGATCGCTGACGACAGGATATCACGCCTGCGCCCGGCTGCATGGTTCGCCGGGATCTGCCGCAGGGTCGCCGGCATTGCTGCGAAGGCGGCGTCAAAAGGATCCGGATACCGGATCGCTGCGATATCCGGGCTTATTGCCGCGGCCTTGATGTGCACATTTCTATTGGCTGTGTATGTGAACGGCGTTGTGAAGGCGGAGCAGACAAAGGCTGATGATATCCTGAAGCCGGAGGACACAGCAGTGGTTGCTGATGATGTCACAGCGGCGGCTGCGGCAGCCGGAGGCGAGGGTGAAAGCAGGGGTGAGGTGCTCAGGATGAGAGCGACGGCATATGACCTGTCCGTAGAGAGCTGCGGAAAGGAAAGAGGTCATCCGGAGTACGGCATAACCTACAGCGGCACCAGGGCAGAGGCAGGCAGGACAGTGGCGGTGGATCCGGAGGTGATACCTCTTGGTTCCAGTGTCAGGATCACATTCCCTGAGGAGTACAGCCACATGGATGGCATGTATGTGGCCGAAGATACCGGCCGGCTCATCAGGGGAAACAGTATCGACATTTTTTTCGGCGAGGACGAGATCGGCAGCAGGGAGGTCAATAAAAAAGCGCTGAAATTCGGGGTCCAATATGTAGAAGTGGAGATAATAGACAATAAACAGGCCTTAAGATAATTGACCTTTGCAATGCCGGGAGCAATGCGTTATTGTTAATCCTTGATCCGTATGATAAAATCAAAAAAGCAGTATCACAAATATTGGTTTTTTGTCGGGAGGTTTTTAATGGATACTTTTATTGAAAAATTGGTGACCAGAAAGAAAACAGTCGTTGATCATATCATTACAGCCCTGGTTGTGCTAGTGATTTTACTGGCATTGTTCTTTTTCTTTATGACAAACCTCCGCATCGGGATGGGGATAGACCTATTGCTCATCGTCGGAATAATATATTTCGGGTACAGGCTCATAACATCCAGAAATGTAGAATATGAGTACATTGTGACCAACGGTGATCTGGACATAGATGTGATAGTTGCCAAAAGGAAAAGAAAAAGGATCTTCAGCGCCAACTGCAAGGAATTTGAAATAGTTGCGCCGGTCAAAAGCAGCAGCTTCAGCCAGCAGGTACAGAGCATAAAAAACAGGATAGATACCTCCAGCACTATCGATTCGCCGGATGCATATTTTATTACGCTGAATCATAACAATAGCAGGACATTGGTGATTTTTGAGCCTGACGAGAGAATGCTCAGGAATTTCAAGATATATATCCCAAGAAAAGTATTGAATGGCTGAGGTGATCATATGCCCTTTGAGATAGAGAGCATTCTGCGGTTGATGCTTGCAGCGGCGCTTGGCGGCTTTATCGGATATGAGCGTGAGCACACCAACAGACCGGCCGGGTTCAGGACACATATACTGGTCTGTGTCGGTGCGGCGCTGGTGATGATAGTCTCCCAATATTTGGTATACCAATTCCCCGGCTATACGGTGGATCCGTCCAGGCTTGGCGCTCAGGTCATCAGCGGCATTGGCTTTCTGGGAGCAGGCACAATAATACGCGATGGATTCAACGTACGAGGGCTGACGACTGCTGCCAGCCTGTGGGCGGTTTCCTGTGTGGGCATAGCGGTTGGAAGCGGCTTTTATATCGGCGCAGTTACGGCGACGGTATTTGTTTTTTTGACGCTGATTACACTGAAGAAAGCGGAAAAACGATTCAGCAGGAGAAACAGATACAGGGTCTTCATAGTAGAGGCGGACAATGTCAGCGGCCTGATAGGCCAGGTCAGCGACGTAATGGAGGGCCAGAAGATAGATATCAAAAATATCCAGCTGTATAAAAGCAAGGACAACGACCAGATGATAAAGCTGCTGGTAAAGCTCCCCGGCAGGACCATGGACCTGCAGACCCTCAGCGATCTTCAGTCGCTGGAGGGTGTTAAAAAGGTCTATGAGGAATAGGAAGTAAGTGAAAATCGTATAAAAGATACCTGAAATCTGAGAAAAGCGGCATGGTCTAATCCATGCCGCTTTTGAATAGAAATAGGACATAGACCTATCTATTCGCAGATAAAGGGGTGGCACGATTGAGCAGGAGCAGACATAATAATCTATCGGACAATCCGGACATTGGACTCATTTCAGGCAGGCATGCAGCAGTTTCGCCTGCCGGCCTCAGCGACAGGGAAGCTGAAAAAAAGCTCCTGGAACACGGCCCGAACATGCTGGCCGGAAAGAAGGCCATATCTCCTCTTAAATTACTGTTAGGTCAGTTCACTGACATAATGGTCATAATCCTGATGATCTCTACAGCCATATCAGCTTTTATGGGCGAGATGACAGAAGCTGTCACGATAGTTGCCATTGTTGTCCTTAATGCAGTCCTTGGATTTGTGCAGGAGTACAGGACCGAAAAGACCATGGAAGCGCTCAAAAGCCTTGCCGCGCCTGCAGCCAGGGTGATCAGGAACGGCAGACAGGTCAGTATACCGGCACAGCAGATAGTGCCCGGAGATCTGGTCATACTTGAGACGGGAGACAGGGTGCCGGCAGATGCGGTCCTCATCGAAAGCACCAATACCCAGGCCGATGAATCGCTGCTGACAGGTGAGTCGATCCCGGTAGAGAAATATGCTGCCCCGGTCGGAGAGAGACAGCATGATGGGGACAGAAAATGCAGGGTCTACATGGGGACCAGCATCACGGGAGGAAGAGCCAGGGCAATGGTGACCGCTACCGGCATGAATACTGAGATGGGCGGGATTGCCAAGCTTATCCAAAATATTGAGGAGGATCAGACGCCATTACAGAAAAGGCTGGAAAAGCTAGGAAAAATCATTGCGGCAGGATGTCTGGTCATTTGTGCACTTGTCACTTTTGCAGGTATCCTGAGGGGTGAGGATGCATTCAATATGCTTCTGTCCGGTATAAGCCTTGCGGTTGCGGCGGTACCTGAGGGATTGCCGGCAATCGTTACCATTTCCCTCGCTCTGGGCGTCCAGCGTATGCTGAAGAGAAATGCGCTGATCAGAAGGCTTCCGGCGGTGGAGACCCTCGGATGTGCGGGTGTTGTCTGCTCGGATAAGACAGGTACGCTGACACAGAATAAAATGACGGTGAGACGGATATTTGCCGGCGGCAGGCTGTATGATGTGCGGGATGAAAATGATCCGCACAAAGCGTTTCATATGAACAGCAGAGCAATAGATCCAATAGCCGACGGCAGCCTCAGAGCTGTATTGGAGATAGGGGCACTATGTAATAATGCGGGCCTTTCAAGGAAAAAGCTGAAGACTGCAAAGGATAAATGGGAATTCACAGGAGACCCGACGGAGGGCGCGCTTCTGGTTGCCGCCGCCAAGGCAGGGCTGACACCGGATGCGCTGGCCGGGGTGCAGCACAGGATAGATGAGCTGCCCTTCGATCCTGAGAGAAAGTGCATGTCTGTAGTATCTGTCAATGTAAAAGGCGAGACCTTTGTATTTACAAAGGGCGCTCCCGATATGCTGCTCAAAAAGTGTACCAGGATAAATGCTCCGGGTGGTGTGGGTCTGCTGGATAGAAGCAAAAGGTCAAGGATACTCAAGGTCAATGATTCCATGGCAGGCAATGCTCTGAGGGTCATAGCTGCCGCCTGGAAAAAACTCGATTCAAGAGAGTATGAAAAGAATGGGCTGGAGTCCGACCTGATATTTGCAGGGCTTTTCGGAATGATAGATCCACCGAGGCCTGAGGCCGCGGAGGCTGTGATGAAATGCAGGATGGCGGGGATAAGGCCGGTGATGATTACCGGAGACCACAAGCTTACGGCAGTTTCGATCGCCAGGGAGCTCGATATATACAGAGACGGCGAGGAAGTCCTGACAGGCGGGGAGCTGGACGGCATGGATGAACCTGAGCTCGAAAGGAAGGCCGGAAATGTCAGTGTGTATGCCAGAGTCTCACCAAAGCACAAGCTCATGATAGTGAGGGCTCTGAAAAAGCTGGGAGGCATCGTTGCCATGACCGGTGACGGAGTAAATGATGCTCCGGCCGTCAAGGAGGCTGATATCGGCGTCGCCATGGGCATGACGGGCACCGATGTCACAAAGGAGGCCTCTTCGATGGTCCTGTTGGATGATAATTTTGCCACTATAGTGGCGGCCATAGAAGAGGGCAGAGTCATTTACAACAATATACGAAAGTTCATCAGGTACATGCTGGCCTGCAATATAGGAGAAGTGCTGACAATGTTCCTTGGTATGATGATCGGCCTGCCTGTTCCGCTGCTGCCGATCCAGATACTTTGGGTGAATCTTGTCACCGATGGTCTGCCCGCCGTGGCTCTGGGCTTCGACCCGCCGGAGAGGGATGTGATGAAGCGGATGCCCAGAGAGCCCGGTGAAAGCATTTTTTCACATGGCCTTGCAGGCATCATCCTGTTCAGAGGGATACTGATAGGACTGACGACACTTGCGGTCTATATCACTATGATCTGTTATACCGCCGATATAGGGCTTGCCCGGACCGGCGCTTTTGTAACGCTGGTGCTGACGCAGCTGATACATGTATTCGAATGTAAGTCTGAGTCAAAAAACATATTCCAGATACCCTTGCTGAACAATGTATACCTTGTGCTGGCAGTGCTGTGTTCACTGATCATGATATTGGGTGTTGTCTATATCCCAGTTTTGCAGAACATATTCAAAACTGTGCCGCTGCATGCAGACGATTGGCTCATTGCCGGCGGACTTTCACTGATCGTTCCCGTCCTGTCCAGTTTCTTTCCGGGATCTGGAAAAAGGACCCCTTAAATTTTCCTTGAATTGACCTATAAAAAAATATATAATTATTGGAGCCTTTAAAGTCCCGAAAAATGAGCTTTTTTGGGCTTTGGAAAAATATGAAGATTTCATTTAACAAATTGTTCATAATTTATTAAAATGTATCTCTCATAATTATGGTAGCGTAATGTGTCAAGCGACATTTATTGCAGGAGGGGAAAAGATGATCGAAATACAGAATTTGACCAAAAGATATGGTCAGATCCAGGCTGTGAACAATCTGAATTTCACCGTCGAGAAGGGTGAGATCCTGGGCTTTCTAGGCCCCAACGGCGCGGGGAAGTCTACGACGATGAACATCATAACCGGCTATCTGCCTTCCACCGAAGGCACTGTCAAGGTGTGCGGCTATGACATCATAGAGTCGCCAAAGGAGGTCAAAAAGCGCATAGGCTATCTTCCTGAGCAGCCGCCGGTCTACATGGACATGACGGTGTGGGATTATCTCAATTTCGCAGGAAATCTCAAGCAGGTCGATAAAAAGCAATTGAAAAGCCAGCTCAGTGACATCATGGAGCTTGTAAAGATAGGGGACCACAGAAACAGACTCATCAAAAACCTGTCGAAGGGCTACAAGCAGAGGGTTGGTCTTGCCATGGCCCTTGTGGGCAGCCCTGAGGTCCTGATACTGG
>JAAYPO010000045.1 GCA_012519745.1 Clostridiaceae bacterium
AAGCACAGCTGCCGGAGGAGTCTTTGTAATAAAGGAAAACGATCTGTCTGCATAGACAGTTATGACGACAGGAATTATCAATCCCGCATCCTTCGCTGTTCTTTCATTGAACTCCTTGCAAAATCCCATGATGTTAACACCATGCTGTCCTAAAGCTGGTCCAACCGGTGGAGCCGGAGTTGCCTTCCCCGCAGGAATCTGTAGCTTTACATAACCCGTAATTTTTTTTGCCATGGCTTTCATCCACCTCCCAATTCTTCTGAAAAACCTTATAAGGTCCTTCAGTATATAGAAAGAGATCCCTAGGATCATCTGACTATCTGATCAATTTAGTATACATTTTCTTAAGTAATATAATGTACATCCTACAGCTTTTGTATCTGTGTCAGCTCCAGTTCTACGGGAGTTTCCCTGCCAAACATGGACACAGCCACTCTTACCTTCTTCTTCTCAAAGTTGATTTCCTCAACGATGCCGATAAAGTTCTCAAGAGGGCCGTCAATGACTCTGACATTGTCATCGACCTCATAATCAAGTACAGGCGCAAATTCTTCAACGCCCATTATACGGATCTCCTCATCAGTCAGAGGCACGGGTTTGGATCCCGGTCCTACAAAGCCTGTGACTCCCCTGGTGTTTCTTACCACATACCAGGACTCGTCCGTCATGATCATCTTTACAAGAACATACCCCGGAAATACCTTTCTCAAAGTGGCTTTCTTCTTTCCGTCCTTGATCTCGATCTGTTCTTCCATAGGAACCACGATATCGAGGATATACTCATGCATGTCCCTGTTTTCAACTATCTTTTCCAAATTGGCCTTTACCTTGTTCTCATAGCCGGAATAGGTATGTACAACATACCATTTGGCCATTTCAGGCATATCATTTACTACCATCAGGACCATGTCCTCCTTAATTACCTTTTCAGAGTCCACTCAACCAATATTCCAAGGAGCCCGTCCGATATCCAGATAACCGCACCGATGAGAAGGCAAATCAGCAGTACAGAGACAGTGCTCTTTACCAACTGCTCCTTTGAAGGCCATATGACCTTTTTCAACTCGGATCTGATATCCTTGAAAAACCTGACAACTCTCTTTCCCGCAGCCGTTATTTTTTTTCCGAAAGCAGCCAGTTTGGATGTGCGTGCATTCTCACTCATAACGTGCACCTCCGCGCATTATTTCGTTTCTTTGTGTACCGTATGCTTGTGGCAGAATTTACAGTACTTCTTCATTTCGATCCTGTCCGGATCATTCTTCTTGTTTTTCTTGGTGTTGTAGTTTCTCTGTTTGCAATCCATACATGCCATTATTATCTTGACTCTCATTTAGAACACCTCCAGCCCCTGTCAATAGTTTAGGGTGTACAGCTAATTTATCACGGCAATCGCCGCATTCCATGCCGACGATTCACGGCACAAAAAAAAGACCTCCTAGACGGAGCAATAACTAATTTAACACATAAACACCAAGTTGTCAAGGAATTAATGCCGCGGACTTTTCGTCCTTCTTCCCGTCATTCCCGGACGGATTTGCAGGTAAGGACAAAAAATCTATTCCTTGTGGATGAATTTGCAAGTAAGGGTAAGGCCAGGGAATCCTGGTGGATGAATTTGCAAGTAAGGGTAAGGCCACTAATGATTCTAAAGAGTTTTATTATACATAACTCGTAATATCCTGCATTATGTCCCCTTGAAGCAACCTAGTCGTTGCCCCTAATTGAAATTTCATCCATTCAGAATAAGTAACACTCCCCTTAATTGCAAATTCATCCACTAGGATTCAGAAGTGCTGCCTTATGCGCCCGTACGACGCGATTTCTGCATACCGCAGTTTTCTTCGCTTTCCTGAGAACTTGACCAGTTCGGCGCAAAACAAAAGCTATCCCTCGATCAATTCGTCGATGGGAGCACCGGGAGGTACTATTGGAAATACCTTGTCGTCCCTGTCGATTTCAAAATCGATGAGAACAGGCCTGTCTGTGGAAGCCAGCGCCCTTTCGAAGGCAGCGTCGACCTCCTCGGGCCTTGTGACCCTGATGCCGATCGCGCCGAAAGCCTCGGCCAATGCGACAAAGTCCGTCGCTCTGTCTATGGTGGTCGCTGAGAACCGTCCGTCGTAGAACAGCTTCTGCCATTGCCTTACCATTCCGAGCACCCGATTGTTGAGGATGGCAATAATTACAGGGAGCTTGTATTCTACTGCTGTAGCCAGCTCAGTGCAGTTCATACGGAAGCTTCCGTCGCCTGCTATGTTGATCACCTTCTTGTCTGGCTGGCCCAGCTGCGCGCCTATGCATGCCCCAAGGCCGTATCCCATGGTCCCTAGGCCTCCGGATGATATGAACTGCCTGGGCTTGGTGTATTTGTAAAACTGAGCAGCCCAGAGCTGGTTTTGACCTACCTCGGTGGTTATCAGAGCATCTCCCCTTGTGAGCTCATAAAGCCTCTGTACGATGTAATGCGGCTTCAGGGACCCATCCATATCATATTTCAGAGGATGCAGCTCTTTCCATTCCTCTATTTTTCTGTTCCACTCGCTGGTCTCACGCGGCCGGACCCTTGCACAGATCTCCTTCAATATTTCCTTAATATTTCCCACAAGAGGATACTGGACCGTTATGTTCTTTCCGATTTCTGCAGGATCTATATCGATATGCATTATCTTTGCACTGGGAGCAAAACGTTTTACGTTGCTTATGACCCTGTCACTGAATCTGGCACCTATAGCGATAAAGAGATCGGTTTCGGATACGGCCATATTGGATGTCTTTGTTCCGTGCATGCCTACCAGTCCGGTAAACAGCTCATGGGTCCCCGGGAATGAGCCAAGGCCCATCAGTGTAGTCGTGACCGGAATCTTTGCCTTTTCAGCCAGCATGAGCATCTCAGAGCCTGCTCCGGCTATGGATACACCGCCGCCTGACAGTATGACAGGCTTTAATGATGAATTTATGACCGCTGCAGCTTCATCCAGCTCGGCCGGCTTTACACCTATCGGGGGATACTCAATCTCTGCCGGTTCCACCCGTTCATATTCGGCATAGGCAGCAGTCACATCCTTGCATATGTCGACAAGGACCGGTCCCGGCCTTCCGCTTGCTGCTATCCTGAACGCTTCTCTCATTATACCGGCCAGCTTGTTTACATCCTTCACGATGTAATTATGCTTTGTGACGGGCATCGTGATCCCCGTTATATCGACCTCCTGGAACGAATCCTTGCCCAGCAGGGCCGTTGATACCTGGCCTGTTATGGCCACCATCGGGACCGAATCCATGTAAGCTGTGGCAATGCCTGTGACCAGGTTTGTAGCACCGGGCCCGGAGGTAGCTATGCATACACCGGTCCTGCCGGTAGCACGGGCATAGCCGTCTGCCGCATGGGATGCGCCCTGTTCGTGTGATGTCAGTATATGCCTGATCTCATTCCTGGCTTTATATAAAGCATCATATATATTGAGCACTGCACCGCCCGGAAAACCGAATACGGTATCCACTCCCTGTTCCTTCAAACACTCTATGACTATTTCCGCACCTGTCAGCTTCATTTTTCACCCTCCGTTAGGTTCATTCTATCTTGATAGTGCTTTGGAATTTATTCATAAGCTGCTTTACACTATCATTTACTGATGATAAAACCGCACCCGCGCTGTGTCCTACTTGAGCACGGCGCCTGTGCTGGCCGACGTCACCAGCCTGGCATACCTTCCCAGATATCCTTTGGTGACCCTCGGCTGCGGTGCCTTCCATTCGGCCATCCTGCGCTTCAGCTCCTCGTCCGGTACCTGGACATCCAGCCTGCCTGCCGGTATATCAATGCAAATGATGTCGCCCTCCCGGACTGCGGCTATCATACCGCCCTCCATAGCCTCCGGCGACACATGGCCTATCGATGCACCTCTCGACGCCCCGGAGAACCTGCCGTCGGTAATAAGGGCCACTTCCTTGTCAAGCCCCATACCTGCGATGGCAGAGGTCGGGCTCAGCATCTCCCTCATACCGGGTCCGCCCTTAGGCCCTTCATAGCGTATGATCACTACATCACCGGCCTTTATCCTTCCTTCATAGATCGCCTTTATTGAGTCCTCCTCCGAGTCGAATACTCTGGCCGGTCCTTTGTGCACCAGCATTTCTTCCGCCACCGCAGAGCGCTTTACGACAGCTCCGTCAGCGGCGATATTGCCTCTGAGCACTGCTATACCTCCGGTCTTGCTGTACGGCTCGCCAATGCTTCTGATGACATCCCCGTCAGTGACCGCGGCATTTTCAATATTCTCTCCCACCGTCTTGCCTGTGACAGTGATCAGCTCAAGATGCAGCAGATCCTTCTTTGAAAGCTCCTTCATCACTGCCTGTACACCGCCGGCCATATAGAGGTCCTGCACATGATGGTGCCCTGAAGGTGCCAGTTTGCAAAGATTTGGTACCTTGCTGCTGATCTCATTTATTATATCAAGATCGATCTTTACCCCGACCTCATGCGCTATCGCCGGAAGATGCAGTACCGAATTTGTTGAACAGCCCAGTGCCATATCCACTGTCAGGGCATTTTCAAATGCCTTCTCATTGAGGATATCCGATGGCTTTATGTCCTTTTCAACAAGCTCCATCACCTTCATTCCCGCCTGCTTGGCAAGCCTTATCCTCTCGGCATATACAGCCGGGATGGTGCCGTTCCCTGTAAGGCCCATACCAAGGACCTCAGTAAGGCAATTCATGGAGTTGGCAGTGAACATCCCTGAGCATGAACCGCATCCTGGGCATGCATTGTCTTCGTATTCAAACACTTCCTCCTGTGTCATGGTCCCGGCCTTGACAGCGCCCACCGCCTCAAAGACACTGTTCAGATCCAGATCGACGCCCTTTCGCTTCAATGACAGCATCGGCCCTCCGCTGATCACAACAGACGGCACGTTGATCCTGGCTGCTGCCATAAGCATACCGGGAACTATCTTGTCACAGTTGGGTATGAAGACCATGCCGTCAAAGCTGTGAGCCATCCCCATGGCCTCACATGAATCGGCGATGAGTTCTCTTGATGCCAGCGAATACTTCATGCCGATGTGCCCCATTGCAATACCGTCGCAAATACCTATGTTCCCAAATTCCACGGGTGTGCCTCCGGCCATCCTTATTCCGGCCTTCACCGCTTCTGCAATATTATCAAGGTGTATGTGGCCCGGCACTATATCGTTTTTGGAGTTGACCACCCCTATAAGCGGCCTGCTGATCTCCTCATCCGTATACCCCATCGCTTTGAAAAGTGCTCTGTGAGGTGCCCTCTCTATGCCCTTTTTAACTATATCGCTCCTCATTTTACCGACCTGCCTTTCTTTCCCGAGCTATTATCAACCATCGCCATAATGATCCATATGGCTGTAAGGTATATACTTGTCATCCCTGTTGCTTTAACAAAACAGCCGGAATAATTTATCCCGGCTGCCGATAAGGCTATTTTACTACTATTCTCTATTATATGTCTATAAATAAATACAAAAAGGTCAAAACCGTTCATTTTTAACGGTGACGGCACAAGATACGTTAATGAAAGCATGCCTGATGAATCAGGCGGTTATGGGCGGAAACAGGAAGTTGATAATGATATTGTTTTCGTAAAAGCCGGAAGCCAGCATCGAGGACCCAAGCTGTTCAAACACAGGCGCGAAAGCCGGATTGGAGTTGAAAAGGGTGAGTATGGCAAACAATATGTATACAACAAGGAATCCCTGCAGCGCACCAAGAAGCAATCCTCCGATTTTATTGACCTGCTTGAAGACCGGCAGCTCGGCAATTTGTCGCAGGAGCATTCCCAAAAAAGCGAAAATCAGCTGCAGCACGATATAAAGCAGGATCAGACAAAGCACCGACAGGACCATGTTTGCAAGTCCATCCCCGATGGCATTGACTATACCGTTGATGTCGATGAGCTCGGACGGAGATGGCAGGTTGTTGAGAATCGAGTTTCTGAACGCGTCAGGCATTGGCATCGTGCCAAGAATGGTCTCAGCTCCGGCAGTGCCCGTCGGCAGGACCGTCGGTGATGAAAATGCACTCTTGCTCCATGCCTCCAGATTCCTGACTATCATGCTCTTAATAACATCAAACACAGCAGTCTTCTCCAGTATGCGCACAAGAACAGGTGACAGCTTGATCGACAAATAAACGCACACCACAAATGAAACCAGCCTGTAGACAGACATGATAAAGCCCTTGAACAGGCCCATTACGGCAAAAGCCCCAATGATCCCTATCACAACAAAATCGCTCCAGTTCATACCCCCGACCGCCTTTCTAGTTTTGTTTGCCGGTGACTCATCCATCACCGGCCTTTACCCCCGTCAATATATGCCAAGTACGGTAACTTCACCGTCCGTTATCACCGCCGCCTGATTTTTGCCGAACAGGCACACCTGTCGTATCTTTTTGCCTGCATGGTATTTACTGGTGTTGTTCCCTCTGTCATCAAAAAAGAGGACTGTATTCTCACTATAAACGCATATCCTTCCTTTGATTGCCTCAAGACCCGCCGGGATGATCTGCAGCTCAGCCGATGCATGCTTTTCTCCGTCAGCCGTATATATGTTCAGGACCACACCTTCATCTGTCTGTACTGCTGCAGCCAGCATACCGTCGCCTGCCGGTCCCGCTCCTGCAATACTTGTGAACTGTTCCTGCCATATCATCTTCCCAGTTGGGCTGACAGCGCCTGCAGCACTGTCGCCTGCGGCGAACAGGCTGTCGTCCCTATTGTGCCAGAATAACGGAAGAAGCTCGCCGGCTGTGTCAAATGAGAGCCCCGCCAGTTCCTTCCCCTCCATATCATAGAACTTCAAGCGTGAAAACGGTCCAACGGCTCCCGTACTTATTGCAGACAGAGTCAGATATTTCTCCGATGGCGAAACACAGGCCGACACTGCAAAGTCATTTGCGATTATCTTTCTAAAAAGCTCGACCCCATGCGATTCATAGACTCGAATGACATTATTGTCCCTTTTTGCCGTCGTGATCACTGTCACATAACCATCTTCACTTATATCCGCATTAAGTATGGCTGCATCTGTCTTGTCCTGCCAGGCTATCGATGTATTGGAAAATATATACACTTCCGTCGAGCCTATATCTGCAGCCAGCAGCTGGGCTCCGTTTGTCTTCAGCATGGGATTGGTGAATGCAATGCCTTCAGAGCGCACGATACTGCCATCCTTGTCCAGGAACATTATGCCGCTTTTACTGCATTTGACGATCAGTTCCTTGTACGGGGCAAATACAGTTTTTTCTCTTGCATCAAAACCAAAGGAATATTGGACCTCTGCTTCTCTGACCTCTTTCTCCCCGTCACTGCTCAATACCTTTATCAGGTCCTTCAGTTCCACCGATGGGTCCAGACTTCGCTGATAGCTGAAAAGGGCTACTGCAATGATCAGCAGGAACAAAAGCAGCGTCATGATCATACCTGCCGCTCTTCCGCCTGATGCAGGCCTGTCCTGTTCCGGGACGTTTCTCAAAAGGTTCACCTCAGCTTTATCCTTTGTGATTGACTTACGAGAATTATTTTACCATATAAATCTATTTCCTGCTATACCCGGCAGGCCCTGCAAGACTGGTCGCCAGTATCACTATGATCATAAACAGGCCCAGATAGCCGAAGGACGGGTAAATCAAGGCTATAAGCCTTGAGAATCCCAGCATGGACAGCGGTACTGCCCCAGCGCACAGCAAAACCGCCACTATTCGTTTATCGACCTTGAAAAAATTCCCGACCCTCTCTGAGAAGCTATATCCCGACGCAACCGCCGATGTCAGCATCGCAAGCCAGAGCAGTACTGAGTAAAGGCTTCCGGCAGAGCTGCTGAAGCCCTTGATGATATCCATCACAGGCAGCTCCTTCTCCACAGCCGAAGGATAAAAAAGAGTTATCACAGCGTTTATGACAAGGGCGGCGGCGGTCAGCGACGCTCCTCCCAAAATACCACCGGCAATAGCCGTCCTGCGGCTCTTTATGTACGGCAGCATGCTGCACATCATCACAATGGCAAGTATACTGTTGTAGCTGACGTACAGAAGAGAAGACATAAGCCAGTTATTCGTTATTCTTGACATGAATCCATGCAGGCCGGATACCTGGCGCTCATTGTAAATGATTATACAGAGGCCGGATAAAATGATGCCTATCACCAATACAGGCGTTATTACCGCACTGAGCGTCACTATCCCCTTTATGCTCGTCATTATCAAAAGCATGCTTATCAGTCCCATGATAAGCACCGAATATCCTATCGGCAGCCCCAGATTCTCCGAGATCACATTTCCCGAGCCTGCGATCATTATGCAGAACATGCACAGCACAAACAATGTAACGGCTGTTTTTACGATCCACCCAAGCCTCCAGCCAAACAAGGGAATAATGAACTCCTCATAGTTCCTTATACGCTGGCTGTATACCTTCTCGAGCACGGCACAGCCTATGACACTGAACAGTACTCCGGCCAGCAGCACACCATAAAATCCGCCTGCTTTGTACACGGTGAAAAACTGCATTATCTCCTGCCCGGAGGCAAAACCTGCCCCAATGATCGTGGCAGCATAGATGCTTGCCACCTTCAGTACATTCTTGAATTCATCAGACATCAAAAAAACAGCTCCAAATCACAGAATCAAACTAATTCATTCTATGACGGAGCTGTTTTCCAAATTACATCAACTTCATTGATCCACCTGTCCGGACTAGCTGCCCTGCTGTTCGGCAAGGAAATCCGTCAGCTTCTGGCGGGCCTGTCTCAGACCTTCGATACCGAAATCGACCTTGTTTCTCTTCTTGACGAGTATGCCGGCATATTCGCCGTTTCGCAGCACATAGTAATAATTATCATCCTTTGATACGAACTCTACCTTCATAATGCTGCCGTCAACATGAGTATATTCGATAATAATCTCCGCCGGTCCCTCCGGCTGCCCGTCGCTTTCTATCTCATCCAGGCCGATGCCCACCATCGCCTGATAAAGCTTCCTGAAGGGCTGGCTTCCTCCCTCGTCCTCAGCTGTGGCATCGACGCCGTTGAAATAGAATTTGTCCTTATCATAATCGGTATTGCCTTCGGCGTCCTTGTATACATCGAGCACCATATTGTCTGTCCTGCCGTCCATGGTCAGGTCGATTTTCTTTACCTGGTCGATATTGACTATATAGGCAAATATCCTGAGCACCTCTTTGAGCGGCTTGTCAAGGAATGTATAAGGAGCCATGTTGATCGTTACGACCTCATTGCTGCCTTGGAGCATGGCATACACCGCTGCTCCCTTTACCATCTCGTCTCCCAGCGCCAGCTCGTATTGCCTGCCCTCTGCGCTGAATACAAACTCATAAGACGGTTTGTCAAGGCCATACTGGGACAGATCCTTTGGATCGTCCTCTATAAAATCAATGACATTGGTGCTGGCAAGTGCATCCAGCATAGGATAAACTGCGGATTCATTGACGCTTCCCTTTATAGGTGAACTCATTGTCCAGCTTGCGCCATCCTCTTCCACCACAGCAGTAAACAGGCTCTCACCTTTTCTGCTCATAGCAACTTCGGTTATCATATCTGATGTGAAATCAAACATCAGCTTCGTTCTTATTGCATTTCTGCCTGCCGAAAGCCTTTCTCCGACAAAACTGCTTATGACATAAACTCTGTTGGATCCGGCCAGCTTTACATAATTTCCGCCCCCTGTGGGTGTGAGATCTCCTACTTCAATAATTGTTTCAACACCGTCAGTAGTCTTCACGATCGCCTTTGCCGGTTTGTCCAGACCATATATCGACAGGTCTGCGGCACTTTCCTCCACCACCTTGTCAGCAACGATAGAAGCAGCATTTATGACAATACTGCCCAGAACCGCCGAATCATACCTGAAATCCCCGGGAGATGACAGCACCCACTCCTGATCCTCTTTTACGATGACAAAGGTACCGTCTGTATTTATCAGAGTTATCGATTCGATATCATCGGTGGTGTAGTCGGTAAGTCTTTCATACTCTACGGTCTCTATCGGCGGCTCATCCTCTGTCTTCATATTGCGCACAAGGAAATATGCTCCGACAAGAAGCGCAACTATCACTAGCAGTATAATTGCATTCCTGTACAATTTCATAAATGACGCCTCCTCAAGTAAACCATCAGACCTGTGACAAATATGATGAGCGGCAGTATGAAAGTCAGCACCACACGCATCACTGTGGACTGGGTCTGTGTTATATTGAAGCTGTTGATTTCATAAGGCTTTGTTGGGACTATTACCTCATCCTGCTGGTCGATCATCCATCCCATCGTCATCAGCATGAAATTCATATTGTCCAGATAGTAATTGCCATACATCTGGTACGCGCTGTCGCTGATAAAGGATGAATTCCCCGTGACCAGTATCTTCGCCTTCTCCCTGCCGCCGCCGTACTCGATGGCTGCCGCTATATCAAGAGGACCTTTTATGTCCTCGCCCCTGGCCTTATTGACCATCTCACCTACAGCCTGTGCACTGGTCTGAATCATTGGCGTTATAGTAACATAATCCTTCTCGTTTTTCAGGATGCTTATACTCCTGGAATTTCCCAGAACAGTGTAGAAGTCCTGGGGTATGATGCTGTTTGAATATGCATCCACCAGTATAGTATACGGATCCTGCGGGATATGCCTTCTTTCGTCATTCTCCTTCACCTTGTCATTATTGACAGCAATGTTGAACTTGCTGAACAATTTGTTCATTTCATCAAAGGACGGGTCATGCTCCAGATAATCAAACATGAATATCGCATTGCCGCCGTCCAGGAAATATCTTTCAAGAAGATCCCTTTCCGCAAAGGAGATATCTCTTTTAGGAGAAGCAACAACGATCAGCTCTGCGTCATCAGGTATCTCATCGATCGTCATCAGATTGATATTTTTAACAAGATAATTGTTTTTCTCCAGAGAGCCCTTCAGATTCGAATACTCCCTGTTCACATCGTTCTCATCATGACCTTCTGTGAAGTATACCACAGGGGTGTATTCGGCAGTAACGTATTTGATGGCGCCTGTGAAACCCTGCTCCGCATTTGAACCGGTACTCATATACTGGTACGTATATTGGTTCAGTTCCATTTCGAAGAGGTCATAGTACTCCAGCTTCTTTTTCTTTTCATTTCCGTTGACAGTGCTTTTGACAATGAAGTTTGAAACCTGGAGGTTCATTGTTTTATCCGGATCCAGCTGGTTTATGATGCCGGGATTCTTGTCAGGATCGATATACTGGACCTTGATCCTGGGATTCTTGGCATAAAGGCTCAGCAGGTCCGTCACCTGCTTGTACTCACTGTCTGTGGCTACTGCCGCATCGTCGAACAGGCCGATTATCTGCACATCCTTGTCCAACTCCCCGAGTATTTCCTCTGTGGTTTCAGACAGGGAATACAGCTTGTTGGGGGTCAGATCCAGCTTCAGATCCAGGATCCCGACCACTACGTTCAGCAGTACTGCTATAGCTATAACCGCAACTACCATGATCACAGCATTTGTGCCATATTTCAGGCTTCTTTTATTAAACAGCTTTTTATTTGCACTATTTTTCTCCATCTATATCACCCCTGACTCCAGCGTCTTTTTTCTATTACTCTTACGGTAAGGAATAAAAATACAGCTACAAAACTAAGGTAATAAACTACTGGGCTCAGTCCTAAAATGCCTCTGTTGAAATCCTCGTATCTGGAAAGGATCGAGATCCAGCTCAGCACCTTTGCACCAAAGCCTCCCACAGCACCGGCAAGGCCGTCCGCCAGCCACATTATCAGCAGTGTGGCGTAGCTTATGATCA
>JAAYPO010000046.1 GCA_012519745.1 Clostridiaceae bacterium
AGTACATGCAATGCTGATCCAAAGCGAGCGGGGGAGAGTGAAAGCTCCGCGTGAGGCGTGTATCGAAGAACCCTTCGGAGCATCCAACCAAAATCATCTGAAAGTAGGCTTGGACGGATTTCCACCGATAAAGGGAATAGGTATCGACAGATCTGATATCGAACCAATCTGGGAATGCAGATCAGGTCCGTACCGAAAAGAGGTGAGCTTTAAGGCTAACCAGGGTGGTACCGCGGAATATGAATAATGTCCCGTCCCTGTACAATTAATTTGTATGGAGACGGGATTTTTTATTTGTCGAAAACAAAAAACGGAGAAAAGGAGGAGATATCGTATGAAAAGGTCGTATGCGGCAGAAGTTATTCAAAGTGATCTGAAAAAGGTACTTGTAAAAGGATGGGTGCACAATATTAATTGCATCGGTAAGGTAGCTTTTGTGCAGCTAAGGGACAGAACGGGAATAATACAGATCGTTGCCGAAGGTCAGGCCGTCAGGGATCTGAGACTTGAAATGAGTATTGAAGCAATTGGGGAGAAAGTGATAAACGATAAGGCTCCTTCCGGGACCGAGATACACGCTGAATCCATCAAGATCGCCGGGAAGGCTTATTATGACATGCTGCCCTTTGAGATAAACAAAGGCTGGATCAAGGCTTCGATGGAAACACAGCTCGATTACAGGACCATCAGCATGAGATCGCCCAGGATCAGAGCGGTCTTCAAGGTGCAGCAGGAAATTGAGGAAGCCTTTAAGAACTATCTCAGGGAAAACGGGTTCTCACAGATACATTCGCCCAAGATCATCAGCTCCAGCACGGAGGGAGGCTCCGAAATGTTCACGGTGGATTTTTTCGGGCGGAGGGCATTTCTGGCGCAGAGTCCCCAGTTTTACAAGCAGATGATGGTCGGAGCCGGCTTTGAAAGGGTATTTGAGGTAGGCCATGCATACAGGGCCGAGCTTCACAATACCTGGAGGCATTTGAGTGAATATGTCAGTCTGGATGTGGAGATGGGCTTCATTGACGGCGCAGACGATCTGATGGATCTGGAGGAGGGCTATATCAACTATCTGTTTGCGCATCTAAAGTCTACATGCGGGAAGGAACTAGAACTCTATGGCATAGACCTGCCTGATGAGGTCAAGATACCGAGGATACCGCTTGGAGAAGTCCATGAAATACTGTTAGATAAGTTCGGGAAAAGGTCTCCTGCCGGAAACATCGACGCCGAGGGCGAAAAAATGTTTTCTGATTATGTGAAGCAGACATACGGATCGGATTTTGTTTTCCTGACAAAATATCCTGTCACCAAAAGGCCGATGTATGCAATGCCCGACAGCGAGGACCACGATTTGACAGAGAGCTTTGATTTGATATATAAAGGACTTGAAATCACCACAGGCGGGCAGAGGATCCATGACTACGAAATGCTCAGGCGGAATATCATTAAATTCGGTCTGGATCCGGACGGCTTCACATTTTATCTTGACAGCTTCAAATATGGCATGCCTCCCCATGGCGGGTTTGCGATAGGACTTGAAAGGCTGACCATGAAGATACTGGGTCTTTCCAACATACGTGAAGCGACGATGTTCCCGAGAGATATAAAGAGACTTGAACCGTGAGGATCTGATAAAGGAGTGTGTGAAATGAAGATATCGAGAGAAGATGTTGCCTATATAGCGAAGCTGGCTAAGCTGCGTTTCAGCGATGAAGAGCTTGACAGGCTGACCAGAGAATTCGAGACAATTCTCACCCATTTTCATTCTATCGACAGAATGGATTTGGAAAATGTTGATCTGGATAAAGTGCCGGTGGATCAGCAATCAGTTGTAAGATCTGACGAAAAAACAGTTTTTGAGGATAAGAAAAAGCTTTTCAATAATGCCAAATCGATGCGGGAAACCTACATTCAGGTACCAAAGATCATCGAATAGGAGGTGTAGAGATGCAGAGCGATTACATGAGTGCATGGGATATAAGCAAGGGGATTGCAGAGAAAAAGTTCTCTGCAGTGGAGATCGTTGAAAGCCATATAAAAAGGATAAAGGAAAGGGATGGCGAAATAGGCGCCTTTCTGACCCTCTGTGAGGATGAGGCGCTGGCGCAGGCCAGGGAAGTGGATGAGAAAATCAGCGGGGGCCGGCCTGTCGGAAGGCTGGCGGGAGTGCCCGCTGCAATCAAGGATAATATGTGCACGGACGGCATCAGGACCACCTGTGCTTCCAAAATGCTTGAGGACTTCATTCCCCCGTACAATGCGACAGTAGTTGAAAGGCTGCTGGATGAAGATGCGGTTATCATTGGCAAGACTAACATGGATGAATTTGCTATGGGTTCTTCTACTGAGAATTCAGCTTTTAGGATCACAAAGAACCCAAGAGATATAACAAGGGTGCCGGGAGGTTCTTCAGGCGGCTCGGCTGCGGCTGTTGCAGCAGATATGGTACCGGTGACGCTGGGCTCCGATACCGGCGGATCGATCAGGCAGCCTGCCGCCTTCTGTGGAGTAGTCGGCCTGAAGCCGACCTATGGCCTGGTTTCGCGTTACGGCCTGATCGCGTTTGGGTCTTCGCTGGATCAGATAGGACCTTTTTCGAAAACAGTTTTAGACAGTGCGCTGATGCTTGAGGCGATCCAGGGGAAGGATGAAAGGGACAGCACATCATACAGGGGCGAATACCAAAAGAGTTATACGGACAGCCTCGGTAAAGATATCAAAGGGATGAGGATAGCTGTACCTAAAGAATTTTTTATGGATGGACTGGATGATGAGATCGCGGCGTCTGTACAGGAGAGCATAAAGTGCTTTGAAGGGCTAGGTGCAAAAGTTGATGAAATATCACTTCCCGCTGCAGGTGACGGATTATCCGCCTACTATATCATCTCATCAGCAGAGGCCAGCTCCAATCTCGCCAGGTATGACGGTATCCGATATGGATACAGGGCAAAGGACTACACCAATATCGACGAGCTGATGGAGATGTCAAGGAGCGAGGCTTTCGGCACTGAGGTGAAGAGAAGGATAATGCTTGGAACCTATGCCCTATCCTCCGGCTATTATGATGAATATTACAACAGGGCACAGAAGTTCAGGAAAGTACTGAAAGGCCAGTTTGAAGATGTGTTCAGGAGCTATGACCTGATCCTGGGGCCGACTTCTCCTGTGCTTCCATTCAAAATCGGGGAGAGAAACAGTGACCCGCTGCAAATGTACCTTGCCGACGTATATACGATCATTGTAAATCTTGTAGGGGTGCCGGCTATATCGATACCATGCGGCAGAAGCACAGAAGGCCTGCCTGTCGGGCTTCAACTGATCGGGCCTCATTATGGTGAACTTAGAATACTGCAGGCAGCACATGCGTTTGAGCAGGAAATCAAGCTGGAGCTGTGATGGATGAGTAAAGGAGGTTGTATCAATGAATTTTGAAACTGTTATTGGATTAGAGATACATGCTGAACTATATACAAAATCAAAAATATTCTGCGGTTGCTCTACAAAATTTGCATCAAAGCCCAACGAGAATACCTGCCCGGTTTGTATCGGCCTTCCAGGCACTCTTCCCGTGCTTAACGAGGAGGTTGTGAGGCTGGCTGTCAAGGCAGGCACGGCATTAAACTGCAGGATCAATAATGTAAACAAGCTGGACAGGAAGAACTACTTTTATCCCGATCTGCCAAAAGCCTACCAGATATCCCAGTATGACCTGCCCATGTGCTCCGGCGGTCATGTGGAATTCGAATGTGAGGAAAGGCATGTCAGGGTACGTATAAACAGGATACACATCGAGGAGGATGCAGGGAAGCTCATTCACCTGGAGGAGGAACCATTTTCACTGATCGATTACAACAGGACCGGCATACCTCTGATAGAGATAGTTTCAGAGCCGGATATTCGCTCTCCCCTCGAAGCGGTGACATATCTTCGTATACTCAAATCGATCCTGGAATATGGTGAAATATCCGACTGCCGCATGGAACAGGGCTCCCTGAGGTGCGACGCGAACATTTCAGTCAGGCCTGTGGGGCAAAAGGAATACGGCACAAAGGTCGAACTGAAAAACATCAACTCCTTCAGAGAGCTTCAGAAGGCGCTGGAGAAGGAGGAAAAGCGGCAGATCGAGCTTTATAGGTTCGGCGAGGGCCATAAGATCGTGCAGGAAACAAGGAGATGGGACAGCGGTAAGGGCAGGACGGTTCCGATGAGGTCAAAGGGAGAGGCTCATGATTATAGATATTTCCCGGAGCCTGACCTGATGCCTGTCATAATAAAGGAAAGTACAGTAGATGAAATAAGGGGCTCCCTGCCGGAAATGCCATATGAAAAGGCGGCGAGGTTTGTTGAAGAATACAGGCTTGGAGAGGGAGAAGCAGAGATATTGGTCGGTGACAAGAAGCTTTCGGAGTTTTTCGAGAGCACGATCAGAGAGGGTGCTTCACCTAAGGCTGCCGCCAACTGGGTCCTTGGAGAGCTGCTGAGGATCATGAATGAAGCAGATCTGTCATCCGCCGATATCACTATGAAGCCGGCTTATCTGCACAGGCTGATCTCGCTTGTTGAAAGCGGTACCATCAGCAATACCGCAGCCAAGGAGGTTTTCAAGGAGATGTTTGAAAGCGGGGGGACACCTGAGGACATAGTCGAGAAAAAAGGACTGAGCCAGATCAGCTCCAAGAAGGACCTTGAGATCCTGGTCAAAAAAGTGCTGGAGGACAATCCCAAATCCGTAGAGGATTACAGGAACGGAAAGACCCAGGCCGCGGGCTATCTGGTCGGTCAGGTGATGAAGGCCTCACAGGGCAAGGCCAACCCACAAATGGTCCGTGACCTGCTGATGCGTGAGCTTTGATATGACGTATAATTCAGGGGACGGTTCTGTGTCCTGGAACTAAGACACAGAACCGTCCCTTTTTTTATGACCCCGATTTACTATTGCATGAGAAGAATATTTATATTATACTTTATTATATGATTTTATTACCAGATAATAATAGTAAATACTAAAACTATGTCATTGACGGGCTGTACGCTGAATAATATATACAGCAATACATTATGCCCCGGAGAAGAGGAGTGTGTATAATGAATTATTTCCTGACAGAAGAACAGCAAATGATAAAAGAGCTGGCTGCAAAGATAGCCGAAGAGAAGATCGCGCCGGTCGCGATCCAGTATGATGAAGAAGGAAAATTTCCGCATGATATTATGAAAGTCCTTGCAGATTCGGATCTGTGCGGCGTTTACATACCTGAGGAATACGGCGGACTCGGCGGCGGCATACTCGAGATGGCCCTTGTGGTGGAGGAACTCAGCAGGGCTTGCGGCGGTATCTCGCTGGCATTTGCAGGGACCGGCCTTGGTACGTTCCCAATCATACTGTTCGGAAATGATGAGCAGAAGCAAAAATATCTTCCTGATATTGCTTCAGGCAAAAAGCTTGCTGCCTTTGGCCTGACAGAGGCTGATGCAGGCAGTGATGCTGCCGGTGTTCGCACTACAGCCGTACTTGACGGCGATGAGTATGTGCTAAACGGAACCAAGCAGTGGATCACCAACGGTGGAGAAGCTGATGTATATACAGTTGTGGCATGTACAAACAGAAGCAAGGGAGCCAGAGGCTTTTCGGCATTTATTGTGGAAAAGGGCACACCCGGTTTCTCCTTTGGCAAGAAGGAAAACAAGATGGGTATAAGGGCATCCTGCACCAGCGAGCTGGTTTTTGAAAACTGCAGGATCCCGAAGGAAAATCTGCTCGCCAGAGAAGGCATGGGCTTCATCGTTGCCATGAAAACCCTTGACAGGACAAGGCCGGGCGTTGCTGCACAGGCTTTGGGTATTGCCCAGGGAGCTTTTGAGGAAGCAGTGAAATACTCCAAGCAAAGAGTACAGTTTGGTCAGCCCATATCATCATTCCAGGCCATACAGCATATACTGGCGGACATGGCCATACAGATAGAAGCGTCCAGGGCTCTCGTATACCAGACATGCCGTTTCATCGACAGCGGAGCGAAGGATTTCTCCAAGGAATCGGCGATGTGCAAGGTCTTTGCCTCCGACACGGCAATGAAGGTGACTACCGACGCAGTTCAGGTCCTTGGCGGATACGGGTATATGAAGGAGTATCCTGTTGAGAAGAAGATGCGCGATGCCAAGATCACCCAGATATATGAGGGGACAAATCAGATCCAGAGAAATGTTATAGCGCTGGAGCTTATAAAGGAGTTTTCGAAAAAGTAGAGAGCAAGCATAAATATAGGGCAATCAAGCAACGGGGAGAGAGAATATTATTATGAACATAGTCGTTTGTGTCAAACAGGTTCCGGGAACCATGGAAGTTAAAATGAACAAGGAGACAAACACGATCATCCGTGAGGGTGTGGAAGCGATAATAAATCCTTTTGATACATATGCCATCGAGGAAGGCCTGCGCATAAAGGAGCAGACCGGAGGCAGGGTCACGGCGCTCAGTATGGGCATCCCCGCGGTGGCGGAATTGTTAAGGAGCACGATAGGGCTTGGAGTGGACGAGGCAGTATTGCTCAGCGACAGGGCTTTTGCAGGAGCCGATACACTCGCAACTGCATATGCGCTCTCAAAGGGCGTGGATAAAATCGGAAATGTGGATCTGATCATATGCGGAAAACAAGCTACCGATGGTGATACGGCGCAGGTCGGGCCGAGCCTTGCAGAGAAGCTGGGATACCCGCATACCACTTATGTACGCAAGATAGAGGAGATAAGGGACGGATACATAAGATGCCAGAGAATGACGGAGGATGGCTACGAGGTCGTGGAAATGCCGCTGCCGGCAGTTATTACCGTCGTGAAGGAAATCAATGAACCCAGACTTCCATCCCTCAAGAATATGATGAGGGCGAAGAAGGCCGTTATAAATGTATGGACCGCCGATGATATAGGTGCGGACAAAAATCTCTGCGGATTGAAGGGGTCGCCTACCCAGGTCGTCAAGACCTTTGTGCCGGTCCACGAGATAGAAAGCGAAATGATAGAGGGCGATGCTGCAGAACAGGCTAAAAAACTGGCGGAAAAGCTGATGACCATGAAGTTTCCGGTGTGTGGATAAGCTGACAGCCAGTGTCTGATCAACCGTTAGTATGCCAATCGCTTGGCCGGCTGCAGGCGTGGACTGATGCATGGTACATGGATATTATTTTGGAGGTTATAAAATGGCAAGTATAAGGATGCTGCTTGAAAAATGTGTAGGCTGTAAGATATGCCAGGGAGTATGTCCCTTCAGTGCTATAAAAATAATCGACAGGAAAGCTGAAATACAGGATAACTGCACTCTTTGCGGCGCATGTGTCTCTTCGTGCAAGTTTGATGCTATAGAATTTGAGAAGGAAGAGGGCGGCGCTGCTGCAGATATTTCGCTTTACAAAGATGTGTGGGTGTTTGCAGAACAAAAAGACGGCGAGGCTGCGAGTGTATCGCTGGAGCTGCTGGGCGAGGGAAGAAAGCTGGCGGGGCAGCTGGGGGTGAAGCTGGCCGCGGTGCTGCTGGGTGAGAATATGGAAGCAACGGCAAAGAAGCTGATATCGTATGGAGCAGACGAGGTTTACATGGTGGACCACCCGTCATTAAAAAAATTCAATGACGAATCATATGCCGATATTTTTGCACAGCTCATAGAAAGATATAAGCCTGAAATCGTGCTGATGGGTGCCACCACCTATGGACGTTCTCTTGCGCCGAGAGTGGCATCAAGGCTGAATACGGGACTTACTGCTGACTGCACAAAGCTGGAGATCGATATGGAGAAAAGACTTCTTCTCCAGACCCGTCCCGCCTTTGGAGGCAATCTGATGGCAACCATTATTTGTCCGGATCACAGGCCTCAGATGTCTACGGTCAGACCAAAGGTGATGAAGGCATCCGAGCCGGATACATCAAGAAACGGCGAAATTATCAGGCCGGACGTGGTCATACCGGAGGATGTAAAGGTCAAGGTCATCGATACGGTTTCGACACTATGCGAAAGGGTGAACCTGACAGAAGCCGATATTATTGTATCAGGAGGCAGGGGGATGGGAGATCCCAAGAACTTCGCACTGGTAGAGGAACTGGCAGAGGTTCTCGGCGGAGCTGTAGGAGCATCCCGTGCAACCGTTGATGCAGGGTGGGTGGATTACAGCCATCAGGTGGGCCAGACCGGCAAAACCGTCGGTCCGAAGGTTTATTTTGCCTGCGGTATATCCGGCGCAGTACAGCACCTTGCCGGCATGTCGTCTTCCGATACCATCATTGCCATAAACAAGGACCCGGAGGCACCGATATTCAAAGCAGCGACTCTGGGAATAGTGGGCGATGTACTGGAAGTGCTGCCGGCCCTGATCTCTGAGTTCAAAAAGAGGCTTGCCTGAGATAAGAAGATAAACGTCATTCGGAAAAAATGCCGGATGACGTTTTTTTATTGGAAATATGGTTATGGGACTACAAATTTTCTTTATGATTATGTATACTTATTGTATTGTAATAAAACGAAGACGATAGATGTCCCCACTTCTTTATGCATTTTCACCTTTTCAGGCTGGAAAACGCTTTGTGGCTGGAGTCCATTCGCTTATTCTACAAACGAAAAATCTTTTCAAGATGATCTGAATACTTTTGGGGGGTATCCTGATGAATATCAAGACAGGTATGGCATTTATTCTGAGCACTTTTTTACTATTGGGCAATTCAGCTGCATTTTGCACGGCAGCAGATGGTGTTCCGGTCCAAAAAAGTGCATCTGCATCAGAAAATAAGCCTGTTACAGTGATTACGGCTGTTTCGGACAATACAGCATATCAGCAGACGATCATTGCAGAGATCGTCAGAGAAAAAGGGTCCGAGACGAAGGTCATAAATGGTCAGATGCTTGTACTTGATGAGGAAGGCTGTATTTACGGTCCTGCCGATGAGACTGCTCCTCTTGAAGTTATAAAGGATATAGAAATAACAGCTGATAATGTCGTGTTGGAGGATGTCATTATAAACGGCAATTTGTTTATATATGCTGACAATGTTGTATTAAACAGACTGATCATAAAAGGGACCATGTATATCAGTCAAGGCAAAGCATTGAAGCTTGACCAGATAACTCTGGAGAATATAAAGGTTATGGTGCCTGATGAGCCGGAGCCGGCACAGCTGCAGGATGAACGAGATTGGCTTGATACTCTGCCTGAAGAGGGCGAGCCATCGGACCCTGCCGCATTGTCAGCAGAAGGCGGGCTGTCTGAGCCCGTAACAGGTGCTGCTTATGAAGCAGATACTTATGTGGCACAAGAACAGGCTGCAGCATATCCGCATGCAGCAATAGATACACCGATTATTTTGGATGCTCCGACGCAGCGGCATATAACAGCGGAAACGACACAATACCAAATCGCGTCGTCAACTCAAAGCACACCGGATCCACAGACTGCACCTGGCCGCCAGGCAGTGCCGGTCTCCGTGCAGCCTCAGGATTTGTCACAGGCTCCTGATACAACAAAAGCACCTCAGCCATCCGGGAAGTCAAATGCGATCAGGGCATATTTGAGGGCTGCCTCCGTCAATGATGCGGACAGTCTGATAGTAGTAGTCAACAAAAAAAGGAGTCTTCCCGCATCGTGGAAGCCTGATGACCTTGTTAAGCTGCAGGTGCCGTACAGGGGCAGGGCAGAGGCAAGATACCTCAGAAAGGAAGCTGCCGATGCACTGACTGAGCTGTTTGCCGCGGCAAAGAACGAGGGCATTGAGCTTTATGCCGTGTCCGGCTATAGATCCTACAATCTGCAGAATACGGTTTTCAATAAGTACTCAAACATGATGGGAGTAATATCAGCCCAAAGGGTCAGTGCAAGACCGGGTCAAAGCGAGCATCAGACGGGACTTGCCGTAGATATTTCAACCAGAGCCATGAGCTACAACCTTTACGAGGCCTTCGGCAGGACGCGTGAGGGGATCTGGCTGGAGGAAAACGCAGCCACATACGGATTTGTGCTCAGATATCCAAAGGGCAGTGAAGCTGTCACCGGATATAGCTATGAACCCTGGCACTTCCGTTATGTAGGGGAGGAGATAGCTGCGGACGTGGCAGATAAGGGACTCACCCTTGAAGAATACTTCAGTCTGTTTGAGGATGAATTGTCCTGACATCTGTGATGATACAGATCACAAGGATCCCCCGTCCAGCGGATAGTTTGAGATTTTTGTATATATTCGCTTGTTTTGGAGCTGTTCGCTTTTAAACAGGTTTACGGTTTTTACTTCCATAGGGCCGTATGATATCCT
This sequence comes from Clostridiaceae bacterium, assembly GCA_012519745.1. Lineage (GTDB taxonomy): Bacteria > Bacillota > Clostridia > Acetivibrionales > DTU013 > DTU013. Next base: position 10,282 of record JAAYPO010000046.1, read on the forward strand.
GCCGACAGCATCTTTTATCTCATCGAAGGGACATTGGAAAATGATGTCCTGACCGATGGTGATATGAGGAGTGAAAGGCCTCCTTTCGAGTGGAAAGCCCAATCCCGATACCGACTCGTCGATCCCGGCGGCAAGCTGCCGCAGTGTATCAAGGCTGCCGCCGAGTCCCAGCCACAGGACGCGGATCACGTCTCTGCCTCGAAAAATACCTGCCTCGGAAACCTCCAGACTAAATGTTTTTTGAGCCTTGCAGATCTCATGGAGCCTGGCATCTATCAGTTCCTTCCGGGCGGGGCTGATCTCATCGAGGAACTTCAAAGTAAGATGGAAATTGCTGCTGTGCTTCCACCTTCCCCTGACAGCATATTTTCTCAGCCTTTGCTGCAAATCAAATATGTATTTTTTGCATTCCGGATCAAGATCGATCCCGATAAAAGCTCTGATACAAATCACCCCTATGCATCAAGCCTCATTATAGCCAGTACTGTAGACTTGTTGTGTATGACCAGCTCGCCGTTGCTTCTTGTAGCGATCTCACCGATGGAAAGAGCCCCTTCGACGCCATAGTTTAAATTGGCCTGAATATTGTCAAGTTCGTCGGAGAAGCGTTTCCCCAGGAACATTGCTCTGGATATGCAGTCGAATAAAAGGGGAAGATACTTTCGGGGAGCTTTGTCCCGGCAGACCTGTGTGATCCGCAGCGAGGACTTGAGCAGAGTATCGGCATCGCCCTTTAATATGTATACTTCGGAGTCTTCAGGGATACCGGCGACGCAGATGATCTCGTCATCATCGTTGACTGCAATAGGATCCCTTACTATCAGCGACCCGTCTTCTTCATGTATTCCGAAGGGGTGGTCCTTGGCATAAATGAAAAAGTCCTCCTTGAAAAGAGTCAGATTTTCTTCATCCTCGATGATATGACGGTAGACATCGAAGGCCTTATAGCTGTCCAGCTGTGATATCACATTATCATAGGACTTTTTTACATAGAAGGGTCCTGACATTTTATTCCACCCATGTTCCAGTGCCATATGGGTCTCGTTTCTGACTATACATATGTAGAGCGCATCTTCATAGAGCTGTCTGTTGTCAAATATGCAGGGCCTGTGGTGCATATCATAAAAGCCTGCCCCTCCTCCGACATATGTCACAGCCTCTCCGAGCTTGCTGTAGACTGTATCAGTCAGGTCCTTCATCCTGCCGGACAATCCGTCTACAAAAACGATGGCGGTGGCACCGCGCAGCTTTTCCCTGTCTTGTGAAAATCGCATCATATAGGGAAGAACAAGAGATGAATAGACAGGCTGAAGCTTTTCAACAACATAACCTTCTTTTCTATTCTTGTTGCCTACGATTATTTCGGGGAAAATGCCGCCGAAAAAGCTGACATTGTGTCGATTAAGAAGGTCGATCATTTCAGGGACCCGATCTGCGGATTTATCACCGACCATGATCATAAGCTGGTCCGATGATGAAAATTTAGTTACGGTTACATAATTTTCAATATCGTCCAGCGTTTTAAAATACATATGCCCTCCTATTGATTTGACAATTCTTTTTCTTTTGTATATTTTACCACGAATTACGAAAACAGTACAGTAAATTACATTGTGATCCATCACGGGAAAACAAGAGGGACGGCATAGAGTGTATACCGGGGAGGCTTATTTTTGCTCAGGCACACAGAAGAGCCCCAACTTTTCATTCACTGTTTACCCAACAAAACTATATACTGTACTGTACATAAAAACGATCACACAGCAAGTGCGGAGAATCAAAGGTACTGGTCTGATGAGCCGTGCAGTGAAGTTGGCAGGCCTCGGTACGGAGGATGGTATTTTGGGAGCTATAGTGGAAGTACATAATCTTGGTATGAAATATCACTCGCTGAATGGAGAGGTAACAGCCCTTGAGAACATAAGCCTGACTGTGGAGGAAGGTGAATTTGTCAGCATCGTAGGACCAAGCGGCTGCGGAAAGTCAACTCTCCTGTCTCTTATAGCGGGCCTCCTGCACCCTACGGAGGGCTCCGTCATCGTTGGCGGAAGGCAGGTGACCGGGGCGGCTCACCAGGTGGGCTATATGCTGCAGAAGGACTACCTCTTTGAATGGAGGACCATATTCGAAAATGTCATACTGGGACTTGAAATAACAAGGACACTGAATAATGCTGCCAGGGATCGTGTTTTGGGTTTGCTTGAAACATACGGGCTGCTGGAGTTCAAGGATAAATATCCTAATCAGCTTTCAGGAGGAATGCGCCAGAGAGCTGCCCTTATCAGGACACTTGCCGTCGATCCGCAGATACTTTTGCTGGATGAAGCCTTTTCAGCTTTGGATTACCAGACCAGGCTTGCCGTAGCTGAGGATATTTACGGTATCATCAAGCGGGAAAACAAAACGGCCATCCTGGTTACCCATGACATAGCAGAGAGCATCAGTATGGCAGACCGTGTGGTTGTGATGACAAAAAGGCCCGGAACAATAAAAAGGTTTTACAGCATCAGCCTGACCTGTGATAGAAAAACGCCTATAAACTGCAGGGAAGCGCCTGAATTCAGGTATTATTTCAACAAGATATGGAGGGACCTGGACATCCATGTTTGAACCGCGGGTTTTTATGGCTGGGATCCATGAAGGAGATGAACTGGTTGCAAAAGGATATCAGTATTTCAAATGAACATAAGGAATTCCTTAAGAAGGTCAAAATACGCAAAGCATCCATACTGATAGCACGCGGCTTCATTCTTGTTGCTTTTTTTGCACTGTGGGAGCTGATGGCCGCATTGAAGCTGATAGACTCATTTATCACAAGCCAGCCTTCAAGGATAATCGATACCCTTGCAAGTCTCTATCGTGAAGGGGATCTGTTTTATCACACCGGGGTGACGTGTTTTGAAACCGTGATCGGATTCCTTCTGGGTACAGTGACAGGTACTGTCATAGCTGTGGTGCTGTGGTGGTCTGAATTTCTGTCAAAGGTGCTGGAACCGTACCTTGTGGTACTCAACAGCCTGCCCAAAATAGCGCTGGGGCCGATTTTTATCGTCTGGATCGGGGCCGGGCCTTCATCGATCATTGCCATCGCGCTGACTATATCACTTATCGTGACTATCCTTGAGGTGCTCAACGGCTTTATCTCAGTGGACCAGGAGAAGATCAAGCTGGTCAGAACCTTTGGTGCCAGCCGTACACAGGTGCTGATGAAGGTGGTGCTGCCCTCGTCGTACCCGGTGATCATTAATGCGCTGAAGGTCAATGTGGGCCTGTCATGGGTCGGCGTTATCGTGGGTGAGTTCCTTGTTTCGAAAGCAGGGCTCGGGTATTTGATAGTATATGGCGGTCAGGTGTTTCAGCTCGATCTGGTCATGACAAGTGTGCTGATACTGTCAATTGCCGCTGCGCTCATGTACCAGGGCGTCGTTTACCTGGAAAAAGCCCTTGTGAAAAGCGGTAAGCACACAGCAGTATGATGTGGGGAGCCATGCAGAGGATGGGGATTGTTTAAATACAGTGCCGATAAAGTGACGGTGTATGACATAGGTGGCCGGCCGATAAAATACTTTTGAAAAAGCGCTGAATGTATGTGCAGCATAAGCAGAAATGGAACCGGAAGGGGGCAGGTTTGTGAAAATTTTGAGAGCACTTTTGATCGCCGTACTTGTGATGAGCCTTATAATGGTTTTCGGAGCATGCGGCGAAAAGAAATTCATTACCGTAAAGCTAAGTGAAGTCACGCATTCCATCTTTTATGCGCCTCAATACGCGGCGCTTAATCTGGGATTCTTTGAGGAAGAGGGACTGTCGGTGGAGCTTATCAACGGACAAGGGGCAGACAAGGTCATGACGGCTGTTCTGTCCGGTCAGGCAGATATAGGCTTCTCCGGCCCGGAAGCGGCCATATATGTCTATAATGAGGGAAAGGAAGACCATGCGGTGGTTTTTGCACAGCTTACCAAGAGAGATGGTTCCTTCCTTGTAGCCAGAGAGCCGGATCCTGACTTCAAGTGGACCGATGTGAGGGGCAGTTACATAATCGGAGGACGAAAAGGCGGAGTACCTGAAATGACACTGGAGTATGTACTCAAAAAGAACGGCATTATTCCGGGGAGGGATGTCGAAGTCGACACAAGCGTACAGTTCGCGCTGATGGCCGGCGCATTCACAGGAGGGACAGGAGACTATGTAACACTGTTTGAGCCTGTGGCATCGACCCTCGAAAGGGAGGGAAGAGGATATATAGTGGCATCGGTTGGAGCGGACAGCGGTGAGATCCCATATACGGCATATTATGCAAAGAAAAGCTATATGAAGAAAAATCCGGAGGTCATCCAGAAGTTCACCAATGCAATATACCGGGGACAAATATGGGTGGATACCCATACTCCGGAGGAGGTGGCCGAAGCTATCAGGGATTCATTCCCGGATTCCGATATGGAACTGCTGACTACAGTTGCAAAGAGGTACAAAGACCAGGATGCATGGAACAAGGACCCGGTCATGAAGAAGGAATCACTGGGACTGCTGCAGGAGGTCATGCGGACCGCCGGTGAGCTGGAGAAGGAGGCTCCTTTTGAGCCTCTGGTGGACAACAGCTACGCTGAGAAAGCTATTAGAGAAATAAAGAAGTAAGATGGGGGGTCAGGCTTGCATAATTGCCTAATTCTTGTTTTAATTGAACTAG
>JAAYPO010000047.1 GCA_012519745.1 Clostridiaceae bacterium
CAATCTATATTAGAAGGAGAAAGAATATGAACGAAAATTGCAATCAAAGCTGCAGCAGTTGTTCGGAGGACTGCGCAGAAAGAAAAGAACAAAAAACGGATTTCTCCGAGACGCTGCATGAGATGAGCAGTGTAAAAAAGGTCATAGGCGTTGTCAGCGGCAAAGGCGGCGTCGGCAAATCACTTGTTACCTCAATGCTTGCAGTTGCTATGAATAGAAAGGGTTATCATACCGCTATTTTGGATGCGGATGTTACTGGACCTTCTATTCCTAAAGCATTTGGTATCAGAGAAAAGGCTAAAGGCAGTGAGTTCGGCTTATTCCCTGTTAAGACCAAGACCGGCATCGATATCATGTCTGTTAATTTGCTTTTGGAAAACGATACTGACCCGGTTGTCTGGAGAGGACCGATTATTGCCGGCACAGTAAAGCAGTTTTGGACGGATGTTATCTGGAGCGATGTGGATTTTATGTTCATCGATATGCCGCCGGGTACAGGCGATGTTCCCCTTACGGTATTTCAATCCGTTGCAGTTGACGGGATCATTGTTGTGACGTCACCACAGGAGCTTGTATCCATGATTGTTTCAAAGGCAGTAAAAATGGCTGAGATGATGAATATCCCAATTATTGGTTTGGTGGAAAACATGTCCTATTTTAAATGTCCTGATAACGGCAAGGATTATCAGATATTTGGCGAAAGCCACATCGAAGAGATTGCTGATAAACACAATCTAAAGGTTCTTGCCAAATTGCCTATTGACCCCAAAATTTCGGCTGCATGTGATAAGGGTATGATAGAGCTGTTCGATGGCAATTGGCTTGAGCCCGTTGCAAAAATCCTAGAAGAAATGGAGGAAAACTAAAATGATCAAAATTGCAGTAGCAAGCGAAAACGGAATGGTGACCGAGCACTTTGGACACTGTGAAGGATTTATGATTTTTAGTGTCGAAAACAATGAATGTGGTGAATAACGTATATTCGCAAGGTGTTTATCAGATATGCCTTGAGGTATAGAAAACAATAAGTGAGGAGGTCGCTAAATGGCTAAATATGTATGTTCTGTTTGTGGATTTGTCTACGATGAAGCCAAGGGCATTCCAGAAGCAGGTATTGCTCCGGGTACAACGTGGGAGGAGCTGCCGGAGGATTGGGTTTGTCCGCTTTGCGGTGCTGCAAAATCCGAATTTGAGAAACAGGGAGAATCGGCAGCATCTTCAAAAAAAGAGCCGATATCTGCAGTTGAAGCATCTTCAGATATGAAGGAGATGTCTCCCTTGGAAGTAAGCGCTCTTTGCACGAATCTTGCACGTGGGTGTGAAAAACAGTACAAGCCTGAAGAGGCAGCTCTGTTTAATGAACTGGCCGGTTATTTTAGCTCGGTAGCAGCACCGGCCGAGGACCCGAATTTCGATAAGCTGCTTGACCTTATTGAAAAAGACCTAAAGGAAGGCCTCCCAAATGCTAATGCAGTGGCAGCTGATGCTAAAGATCGGGGTGCGCTCCGTGCTCTTGTCTGGAGCGAGAAGGTAACACGGATATTAAAATCTATCATAACCAGATATCAAAAAGAGGGCGACGCAATGCTGGAAAACACGGGCGTTTATGTCTGCACCATCTGCGGATTTATATACATAGGAAATAAGCTGCCGGAGGTTTGCCCTGTTTGCAAGGTGCCCAATTGGAAATTAGAAAAGGTTGAGGGGAGGATTTAGGAATGGCTGATAAATATGCAGTGAGAAATATACGCTTATGCACAAAGGACTGTTTGTGCCTTTATGTCTGTCCTACCGGGGCGACCGATACGGAAAACAGTATAATTGATGTTGCAAAGTGCATCGGCTGCGGCGATTGTGCGGATGCCTGCCCATCAGGAGCGATTTCCATGGTGCCCAAAGAGTATCCGAAGCAGCAAGAGAAAACACAGCCTGTTATTGATACACTGAAAGCGCTGATGCGCAGCAAGTCTGAACAGGAGAGTATAGCCGCTGGAATTCCGGGAAAGCTGGCTGCCGCCATCAAAAAATCCAACCATATCATGGCGGAGGATATTATCCGTGAAGCGGGATATATGCTGCCGCAAAGCGAGAACGTCCGGGAGTTTTTGCAATCACTTCTCGAACAAGAACAGCCGGAAGGTTTTCCGAAACAGGTTGTTGAAAGATTGTTAGATACTTTTAATAAAAACGAGGGGGACGATAAGATGAGCGAGAATAAGACACTTAAAAATTTGATGGCTGCATTCACCGGAGAAGCCGAAGCAAACAGAAAGTATACAGCCTATGCCAGGAAAGCTGAAAAAGACGGGTATCTCAATGCGGCAAAATTGTTCAGAGCTGCAGCTGATGCCGAAACCATTCATGCTCTAAAGCATTTTGAAGTGGCAGGAAAAATCGGTTCAACAGCAGATAATCTAAAAGATGGGGTGAAAGGAGAAACCTACGAATATAAGGAAATGTATCCTGACTTCGTGAAGGAAGCTGAAGCGGAAGGAAACAAAGCTGCGCAGATGTCCTTCACATTTGCAATGAAAGCTGAAGAGGTCCATGCCGGACTATATCAGGAAGCCTTGGAGAACCTTGACCAGACGGAAGAGGTCTTCTACTATCTCTGCCCTGTTTGCGGAAACATCGAGAAGTATCAGCCTGAAAAATGCAGCATTTGTGGCGTGCCCGGAGCTAAGTTTATTAAATACTGATTTTGAAGCTGTTTCACCGGCCTCTCATACTTAAGTATGAGGGGCTTTTTTGCAAATTCACCCTTTTGAACGATGATTTTTTACGCATAGTTGGATGTTGTATGGCACATAAGTGCCGCCGGATTTTTGTGTAAAGAGACCGAGGGCTACTGGAAATTGGTTGTGTCGTTTGAGAATCCTGAAAATAAGGTCAAGCCTTATGATGAATATCGCTCTTACTCTCTCTCCGGTGGGAATGGATCATATCGTTCAAAAGTTACAGTACTCTGGTCAATCTACCGCTTTGCGAACTTCCTCGGCATTGTTCCGGACAGCATGGACGATGTCTTACCGGAAGACATTGACACAGTTCTTGATTATCCCGATGCCGACAGCATTTCGGATTATGCGAAGACCGCAGCCCTATACTGCCAGACCACGGGAATCATCGGCGGGTGTACCGCCGGGGTGTTCGCACCGAAGGAAAGAGCCACCCGTGCTGAGGTCGCGGCAATTGTTCAAAGGTTTGCTGAGGCTGTATTCGGCTAATGCCTGGTATACCTGACTGACACCTTCAACCATACACTCTGGCTTTAGCGATCGATGGCTGATTAAATAAGTGTTCTCGTGTTTAGCTGAAAGGGCTGTCTAAGAGTCAGATGAAACCTGATTAAGGCCTTGAGTCGTTAACACTCAGGGCCTTAATATTGTCAGGCAACATCATTGTTTTGCCGGGCGTCATAACTGTTTCACGCCTGTTTTCTGCTGCACGAAACGTGTAGGAATTCCATAGCGTTGCTTGTGAAAGTCCGTGATAAATCGGTCATTCTATTATCGGAACAATGGAGTATCATAGATGAGATTTTTGTCCGGAGATGATTTGAGGCAGCATGATGATTTGATACAGCCCTCGCACTTTGAAATCAGGGATTTGGCGGAGTCAAGCTTGGCAACAATCCTCTAATAAGCATATGCATCTCATCAAACTTACTTGATCGTATTTGCATACGTTTACCAAGACGAGCTGCAAGGTTATCGGCAAAATCTCTGCAGGCATCCCTGTTATATAACTGGATGGTGTTCATATGCATCACACCTATACCATGCTTTTCAAGAATTGCGGACCGCATCGCATCTCTGCCCTGTTCCAGCGGACTGCTATGAAATGCGAAACTATCATATTCAACTGCTAACTTCGCTTCTTTGTAGTACAGGTCTATGAAGCAGCGATTTTGCTGAAGATGTTTCCCAGTTCCACTTTTAAGGTCAACCTTATAATTGAATACTGCACCATTAAGCCCATATCCTCCCAGAGCGTGAGGCAATGTGAGAATCATATATGCAAGCGACTCCATGATCGATGAGGAACCATTCTCCACATACTTCACTGCCCGCATGGCTTTGCGTCGTCCTCTGTGTCCGCAGGCTTCCAGAAGAAAGCCATTGAGCTTTTGTTTTGTCGTGATAGCTTCGGCAGGGCGTCCATGAGGGTGTGAACACAACTGCAGACCCAAAAGGATAAGTCTATGTATGCTCAATTCGTTTGAAAGCTCCAAAAACAAAAGCTCCGGTGATGCAATTGCTCTGCCGTTTTGGGTTACTACTGCACCGTCCGGAAGAGTAAGTGTACATGAATGGATCTTATTCCTATTATTGCTGGAATACATATTATGCTTGGAAACTGTTACATGGGTCATATCGGTTCCTGTAAATGTATTACCAAGTACAGCTTCAATGCAAGGTATATTCCATATTTTGGCCGCAGAAAAATGACTAATATACTCTATCATGCGAACATAATATATTGAAATGTTCAGAAAATCAAGTAAGTTATGGTAAATGGGAAATAATCAATCAAAAACTTGCAATTTTGCGTCATAATGACATTGAATCAAGCATTATGTCAATTATTTCCTAACTTACTTGTAAAAATGAGCAAGCGAGCGGCCGGAACAATAACTTACTTGTAAAAATGAGCAGGCGAGCGGCCGGAACAATAACTTACTTGTAAAAATGAGCAGGAATTTTCATTGAGTATCGGCAAGAACTATAAATGAGCATCGGCAAGAACTATAAGTTTCTGGACAAGTATATACCGGAGGATCTATGGAGCAGGCTGCTGTCTGCATATTGCACGGATTC